>JBBISQ010000097.1:0-6315 GCA_037441155.1 Candidatus Fraserbacteria bacterium | reverse complement strand
GAGTTTTGGCAGCGCTCCCTCAAGAGAGAGCAACGCCCTCTTGCGCGCGATGCCTCCGCCGTAGCCCCCCAGCGAGCCGTCTTCACGGACGACGCGATGGCAGGGGATAAGAATGGGCACGGGGTTGGTCGCGCAGGCCCGGGCGACGGCACGCGCGGCCTTGGGCCGCCCAATCTTTCGAGCGATCTCGCTGTAGGAACACGTCTGGCCGCAGGGGATCTTTTGGAGCTCTTTCCAGACGCGTCGCTGGAACGCCGTGCCCTCAATATCCAAGGGGAGGTCAAGATGGGAGTGCTGCCCCTGCAGATATCTGAAAAGCGCGCTCGCCCATCTGTGGAGACCCCGATCGTCGGCGATGATCTCGGCCGAGGGGTATTCACGGTGCAGTGCGGCTTTCGCTTGTGCTATGGAGCTGGCGAGCTTGATCGCACGGACGCCGCGCTCCGTGGCTCCCAGCAAGAGCTTCCCCAGCGAGCAGTCCACAATCGTGTATCGTATCTTCATAATAATATTTTAGAGCAAGCCCACGCTAAACGCTACCCGGCCTTGGCTGCGCTCTTCCAGAGACGAATGATTATTCTTTTAGCTATAAATAATACAATAGATTCAAAGTTTCTTATTAAATTTTCTATAAGTTCAGTTTTTCTGATATTTCTTGACAACCTGGGTAATTTCTGGTACGATGCTCCTATCTTTGAGCAGGAAGGGGTTTGGTGATGAACAAGCAGATCGAACACGTCTTGAAGGCTGTCAAGGAGAACAGCATCAATTTCGTCCGGCTGCAGTTTACAGATATCTTTGGGATCCCCAAGAACGTCGAGATTCCCGCGGGGAGACTCGAGCCCGTCTTAGAGAAGGGCATCGCCTTCGACGGCTCTTCTATTGAAGGGTTCATGCGCATCTCCGAGTCTGATATGTACCTGCAACCCGATCCCAGCACCTTTGCCATCTATCCCTGGACGATGGACTCCTCGCGCACCGCACGGATCATCTGCGACGTCTTGCTCCCCGATGGGCGCCCCTTTCCGGGAGATCCGCGCTATGTGCTCAAGCGCGCCATCGCTGAGGCCGAAAGGCTCGGCTACACCATGTACGCCGGGGCCGAAGCCGAGTTCTTCCTCTTCCGCCGTGCCCCCGATGGACGCGCCTCTCTCGAACTGCACGACCGCGGGAGCTACTTCGATCTCATGCCCTTAGATCGCGGCGAGGAGGCCCGCGCGGAGATCGTCGTCGCCCTTGAGAAGATGGGATTTGAAGTCGAAGCCGCCCATCATGAAGTCGCCCCCAGCCAGCACGAGATCGACTTTCGCTACGCCGACGTGCTGCGCACCGCCGATAACATTGTGACCTTTCGCTTTGTCGTCAAGACGGTCGCGATGCGGCACGGGCTCCATGCGACGTTTATGCCCAAGCCCGTCGCGGGGATCAACGGCAGCGGGATGCACACGCACATCTCGCTGTGGCGCGGCAGCGAGAACGCCTTCTATGACCCCAAAGACCCTTACGGGCTGAGCGCAGTTGCTCGGCAGTTTCTCGCGGGGATCATTGAGCACATCGGGGCGATCACCGCGTTAGCCAACCCCTTGGTGAACTCGTACAAGCGTCTCGTGCCCGGCTACGAAGCCCCGGTCAACATCAGTTGGGCGAGGATCAATCGTTCGGCGCTCATTCGCGTTCCGGCGAGCAAAACCCCAGAAACTTCGACGCGCATCGAGCTGCGCAGCCCCGATCCCTCGTGCAATCCGTATTTGGCCTATGCGGCGATCTTGGTCAGCGGGCTCGATGGGATCAAGCGCAAGCTCACCGCCCCCGATCCCGTCGAAGAGAATATCTATGAGCTCACGCAAGAAGAGCGCGAGGAGCGGGGCATCGGATCACTGCCGGGCAGTTTAGACGAGGCGCTGGCAGCGCTCACGCAAGACAGGGTGGTCACCGCTGCGCTCGGCGAGCATATTCTCGAGAAATATCTCGAGGCGAAAGAGCGAGAGCTCAAAGAGTACCGGCTCGCGGTGACGCCCTGGGAGATCGAGCGCTATTTAGAAGACTATTAATAGCGATACGCATGGCTGCTAAAGTGTTGATATACGACGGCGAGTGCGCGTACTGTCGAGGCTTTGCGCGGCTGGTGCGCGCGCTCGATTCCGGACGCAGATTCAGACTGCTCCCCTTCGAGTCTCCAGACGCCCAGAGGCTCTTGCGTGCCCAGTTTGGGAAGCAGTTTGGGTTTGCCATGTTCTTGTTCGAGGATGAGAGCGTCAGCTGGGGACAAGAAGCTGCCAGAAGAATCGTACAAGCCCTCTCGCTACGGGGAGCTTCTTTGGCTTTCTTGCTCTATCCCAAGATTCTTCGGATGGTCTCGTGGCTGACGCGCCGCGAGCGTCCTGTCTGCGGGCCGAGCTGCGCTGGTGGCGGCCTCAGCGGAAGCGTCCCCGTGAACGAGCGCGTCAAAGAACTGCGGGAGCTCCTGTTCAGTCTATAACCCGGATCTCGATCCCTTGGGGCAACGCTTGCAAGAGTCTCTTCCCGTAGGAGCGCGTCAGCACCCGCCCGTCTAAGATATGCACTTCCCCCGTATCTGTAGCCGTGCGAATGAGCCGCCCAAAGCCCTGCTTGAGCTTGAGGGCAGCCCTGGGGAGAATATATTCGTTAAATGGGTCGCGGCCCTCCTCGCGCAGCTGTTCCACACGGGCTTCGTGCAGGGGATCGTCTGGAACTTCAAAGGGGATTTTTGTAATGATCACAGTCCGCAGCGCCGGCCCGGGCACGTCAATCCCCTCCCAGAACGAGTCCAGCCCCAACAAGACGGCGTTGCCGTCGGCTTTGAATTGCGCGAGCAGCTGAGACCGCGCTTCTTGCCCCTGGCAGAGTACTGAGAGACTCAGGCGCTCGCGCAATCGTCGGAAGGTCTCGTCCAAGACCCGCGCGTTGGTGAAGAGCACGAGCGCTCCGCCACCTGTGCGCTCGACAATCTGCGCGATCCGGCGTGCCAGCTCGTCTACGTAGCTTTCTGAAAGATTGCCCCGCTCCGGGGGCTGCAGCGTGTGAATATAGAGCCGAACCTGCCGGGCGTAGTCGAACGACGAATCCAGCGCCAGCGTCTCGCCCTCGATGCCCAACTGACGTTGCACATAGCTGAAGTCCCCGGCGACCGACAGCGTCGCCGATGTCAATATAATAGACTCAAAGCGCGACAGCAGTCCGTCGTGCAGTTCCGCTTTGGGATAGAGCGGAGCGACGGAGAGCGCGGCGTTGTGCCCGGATGCCTCCGTCCAGCGCACCAGAGATGACCCCGTCTGAGCTGGTTCGAGAAAGCTCAGCACTGTCGCGCCGACCTCGGCGACCCACGCTGCGTATTTTCGAATCTTGACCAGATGGGCGCGCTGGTCGCTCTGAGCAAAGAGCGTCGGCGACTCCTTCGCCAAGAAATCTTCTATAGAAGCGTGGAGCTGCACGAGCGTCTGGAGCAAGATCTCGCCTTCGGCGCGCAGTGCGAACTCGTGGGGAGCGACGCGACAGCGCTCCGCGGGGTAGCGTGCGCACAGTTGTTCGAAGAAGGCGGGAGCGAGCGTCTGTAACCTCGCAAGCTGCGCCTGCGTCTTCACGGCCAAGCGCCGGTCGAGCGTCGCGATCTCACGAATGAGATTCTCTATGGTGCGCCGGCTCACCAAGCGCGTGAAGGCATGGGAGAACGCGTCTGCTAGTGTATGGGCCTCATCAACGATTAAGACATCTGCGTCGGGCAGCATCCCGCGCCCTGTCTCAGTCCATACCGCCGCGTCAGCAGCAAGCAGCGCGTGATTGACCACCAACAGATCCGCGCCGAACCATCGCTCGCGGGCGCGAAAGTAGAAGCACTGATCGTAATAGGGGCAGTCTTGTCTTAGACACCCTGCCGAGTCCGCGCCGACTTCGTCCCAGAGGGGGCTGGGCGGAGCGAGCGAGTCTCGTTCGCCGTCTTCGGTCACGTCGGCCCAGTGCAGCAGCCGCGCATGTTCTTGAGCTTCCGTGACGGTCTTTGGCTGAAACCCGCGCAACGCTAACAGACAAAGATAATTGGAAAACCCCTTGGCTACAGAGAATCGAAAGCCTTTGATGCGGGCGAGCAAGGGCAGGTCCTTCTGCACAAGCTGGTCTTGAAGATTTTTTTTATTGGTCGAGATGATCGTTCGCTTCCCCGACAGAATGGCTGGGATGGCATAGGCGAAGGTCTTGCCTACGCCGGTGGGGGCCTCGACGAGCAGGACTCCCCCGGAACGGACAACCCGCTCACAGGCTGCCAGCATCTGGTGCTGGGAAGGGCGCAGCTCGAAGTCCCGAAGATGCTCTGTCAATCTGTGTAAGAACTCAGCGCTGGTCATGGCTTAAGTATAATCTGCACGGGGGCACGGCGCGAGTTGGCAGGTTCTCGATTTTTTGGTATCTTAAACTATAACTTCGCGTAAAGGGGTTGGTGCCCATGCACACCAAGTACGTCTTTCACGTCTACGGCTCATGGCAAGGGGGCGTTGACGGCAGGGGCGAGATCGTCAATGAAGAGCGGACGATCCGAACCCCCTTCGGGGTCGCTGAGGAGTTCGGGGGGACTGGCGGGCCGACAAACCCTGAAGAGCTCTTTCTCTCCGCAGCGTGCGCCTGCTATCTGATTACTCTGGCGCACGTCGCAGAGAAGATGCGCCTGCCGGTCAAGAAGCTCGAGTGCGAGGCCGAGGGGCGCGTCTCATCTCACGAGGAGGGCGGGTTTCATTTCACCGAGGTTATTCTCAGACCCCACTTTGAGCTGGAGGGCGACCCCAAGGCCCACGATATGGCCATCGCCCGCGCGGTGCGCCTGGCCGAGCAGCGCTGCATTATCTCCCGCGCCGTCAAGGGCACGGTCAAATACGAGATCAAGCCGACCGTGAAAGTCTAAAGGCGCTCGAGCACAGTCGCGATCCCTTGCCCAAAGCCGATGCACATCGTCACGAGACCAAACTGGGCATCGCGCCGCTCCAGCTCATAGAGAATTTTGGTGAAGAGAATAGCACCCGTGGCTCCCAAGGGGTGCCCGTGCGCGATCGCCCCACCGTTGACGTTGACCCTTTCCCACGGGACGTCGAGCTCCCTCCCCCACGCAAGGGGCACCGAGGCGAACGCCTCATTACACTCAAAGAGATCTATATCCGAGAGCGAGAGCCCTGCTTTTTGCAGGGCTTTCTTCGTCGCCGGGATCGGGCCGGTGAGCATGATCGTCGGGTCAACCCCGGCGACGGCCCACGCGCGAAACCGCGCTCTGGGCTTGTAGCCCAGCGCTTTCGCTTTGTCGCGGGTCATCAGCAAGAGCGCTGCGGCTCCGTCGCTGATCTGCGAGGAATTCCCCGCAGTAATCTTCCCGTTGGGGCGGAAGACCGGGGCGAGCTTGGCCAGCTTCGCTCGGCCCTCATCGGGGGAGGCGTAGCGTCGCACGCCCTCGTCGTGTTTCACAGTTATAGTATTGATCGTGACCGGCGCGATTTGGCTCTCGAAGAAGCCCGCGTCCTGAGCGCGGGCGGCCTTGAGATGGCTCTGCAAAGAGAACTCGTCGAGCTCCTCACGCGATATGTTCCAGCGGTCGGCGATGCGCTCTGCTGCCTCCCCCTGGGAGACGATCTCGTATTGGGCTAAGAGTTTGGGGTTGAGCGGCTTGTCTAGATCAGATCCCATGGGTTCGCGAGTCATGCTCTCGACCCCACCGGCGATGGCGCAATCGCAGACGTTGGTGAAGATCTCCTGGGCGGCAAAATGGATCGCCTGTTGGGAGGAGCCACAGAGACGATTGACCGTCACTCCGGCAGACTCGATGGGCAAGCCCGCCTCTAACGCAATAATCCGAGCGATATTAAACCCCTGCTCGCCTCGCGCCGTGACGCACCCGAAGACGACATCTTCGATCTCCGAGGGGCTGATGCGCGTGCGTTCGAGCAGGGCCTTGATAGCGAGAACGCCGATCTCATCGGCGCGGGTCTCTTTAAAGAGCCCGTCGCGCTTGCCGATGGGCGTGCGCACAGCCTCCACGATGACCGGCTCGCGCCCAGCTCCACTCGTCATAGAGAGACTCTAGAGTTCGCCCTTAGCCGCCAGACCGTCGAGCAGGTCTTTCACCAGAGAGTCTACGTCGTTATAGGGGAATCTGGCCTGACCGCCCAACTTCTGCGACAGCTCCATCGCTGTCCACGACTTGTTCCCGGCGGTGAACTTCGTCGCTGGGCCTTGGGGGAGGACCGGCAGCAGATCGAAGACGCTCTTGACAGGGTATTTGGCCTTCCCAAAGATATTCTTGAGTTGGGCTTCTAACTCCTC
>JBBISQ010000096.1:0-6339 GCA_037441155.1 Candidatus Fraserbacteria bacterium | reverse complement strand
TATGTGCTCGTGATTGAGGCCCACGGCACTGTATGCGTTGGGCGTTTGGGGCAGCAAAGCTTTGATGGGGTCTATCTCTATGTGGGCTCGGCACTGGGGCCTGGGGGCTTCAAGCGAGTCGCGCGCCATCGCGCCGTCGCCCAAGGGCGCAATAAGACGAAGCGATGGCACATTGACTATCTGTTGGGGGTGGGGCAACTCAAGGGCGCTTTGCTCTTTGAGACTTCTGACAGGGCAATGGAGTGCGCTCTTGCCGAGGCGCTCGCGGGCTGTGCTGAACCGGTGATAACCGGCTTCGGCGCAAGCGATTGTCGCTGTCAGACGCATCTGTTTCGCTTATGAGAAGCTCACAACATTGCGTGATTGGCATTGGCAATCCCTACCGTCGTGATGATGCCGTGGGGTTGGTCGTCGCCCGGCGTTTGAGAGAAAAGAATCTCGAGGGTGTCAAAGTGCTTGAGCTGAGCGGCGAAGGAGCAGCCCTCATCGAAGCCTGGCAGGGTGCAGAGCGCGTGATCGTGATAGACGCTGTCTGCTCCGGGGCAGCACCAGGGACGATCTTTCGCTTTGCAGCGAACCAACAAGCGATCCCGACAGAGTCCTTTCGTTGTTCTACGCATAATTTCGGCCTCGCCGAGGCGATTGAGCTGGCGCGGGCGCTTGGACGGCTTCCCAGGGAGCTGATCGTCTACGGCATCGAGGGCAAGGATTTTGCTGCGGGTGAGGGGGTCTCGCCTGAAGTGGAGCAAGCAGCTTCCAGGGTCGTAGATAGTATAACCGAAGAGCTTCGCTAGCTTTCTTCCGTGCCTCTCAGTGCATTCCGTGATTCTTATTGACTAAGCACAGCTTTCGCCCTGACGCAGATCATTGTATTCTATACCTTAACAGCGTAATCTTTGAACGAGGACAAAAGAAGTCCTCGATAGCTATGCTGCTTACGCGACGGAGCGACTATGGCTTGCAAGCGGTCTTCGCGCTCGCTCAAAGCTCAAAGTGCGTCTCAGCCAAGCAGATCGCCCACGAGCATAACTTGCCCGTCGCGTTCGTCAAGAAGCTCCTGCAGCGGCTCTGCCGCGCAGGTCTAGTGAAAGCCAGCGTGGGCAAGCGGGGTGGCTATGCGCTCGCGCGTTCTCCCGAAAAGATCTCGATCCGTGAGCTGCTCGAAGCGTTAGAAGGGACTCTCTCGCCGGTCTCGTGTCTGGCCCCTCATCACAGATGCGAGCTGGCCGGCGGGTGCACGACACGGCGCATCTGGACGCAGATAGATCACAAGATTCAAGAAGCGCTCGAGTCCATCTCCCTGCAAGATATTTTGGCGCTGAGCTTATGACAAGCTGTCACGGAACAGCACAGACGACGACGAAGCAGACAGCCACGGGCACAATTGTGCTTGTGGGCGCGCCCAATGTGGGCAAGAGCTTGCTCTTCCATCGCTTGACCGGAACGTATGTCACGGTCTCAAACTATCCTGGCACAACAGTCGAGATCGCGCGAGGGGTATTGAGCATATCCACCCTCACCTCCAGCCCCTCTCCCCTCCGAGGAAGAGGGGAGCAGAGGGGTAAGGAAGACGGGGGGGAGATCGAACTCATCGACACTCCTGGCCTGCGCTCGCTGTTGCCCATCACCGATGAAGAGCAGATTACAAGAGAGATTCTGCTGCGCCATGACGTCGCCCTAATTGTGCACGTCGCCGACGCCAAAGACCTAGAGCGCTCGCTCGCGCTCACGCTGCAGCTTTTGGAACTCGGCCCGCCGGTCGTGCTCGTGCTCAATATGATAGACGAAGCGGCACAGCTTGGCATAGAGATAGATCATCGCGTCCTCGAAGAGAAGCTCAAAATCCCCGTCGTGCTGACGAGCGCGCTCGAGGGCCGGGGCATTGCCGAGCTGAGAGAGACTCTCGCGCAGGTCCTGCACAACGCTGAAAAACCCAATCCGAAGAGAGACTTCTCTCTGGAAGAGATGATTAGCTTTCACCGTCGCGCTCGTGCGCTCGCTCATGAAGTCGTGCGCTATGCTCAGAGGCCGAGGCGCTCTCTCGCCGAACGCTTGAGCCAGCTTGCGGTCCATCCCCTCAGTGGCGGGCTGCTGCTCGTGCTGGTGCTGTGGGGACTGTATGAATTTGTGGGCGTCTTCGGGGCGCAGATCGCTGTGGGCTTTCTCGAAAACACCGTCTTTGGAGAGTACGTCAATCCGTGGGTGGCGCAGCTCGTCCAGAGCGTGCTGCCCTGGGCGTGGGCGCGCGATCTGCTCATTGGTGAGTACGGGGTCATTACGCTGGGGCTGCGCTATGCGATCGCGATCATTTTGCCCATTGTGACCACGTTCTTTCTCGCGTTCGCGCTCATCGAAGACTCTGGGTATCTGCCAAGGCTGGCGATGCTCATTGACAGACTGTTCAAGCTGATCGGGCTGAGCGGGCGCGCTGTGATCCCTATAGTGTTGGGCTTTGGGTGCGACACGATGGCGACGCTCGTGACGCGCACCTTGGAGACGCGCCGCGAGAAGCTCATCGCCACGTTTCTCTTGGCGTTAGCCATTCCGTGCTCGGCGCAGCTGGGCGTGATCTTGGGGTTGCTCGCTGGACACTCGCTGGCTGTGGGAATCTGGGCCGGGGTCATCGCTCTGAATTTCCTCGTGATCGGCTATTTGACAGCGAAGCTCTTGCCGGGGGAGCGCTCGCTCTTCTATATTGAGATTCCGCCGCTGCGCTGGCCCGCGCTGAGCAATGTTCTCGTCAAGACGTACACACGGGTCCAATGGTATCTCAAAGAGATTCTCCCGTTCTTTCTGATTGCGAGCGTCGTCATCTGGGTGGGGCAGATCACCGGTGTCTTCGGGATACTCGTGAATGCATTAGCCGTGATCGTCCAAGCGATTGGGCTTCCCAAGGAAGCAGCCGTCGCGTTCTTATTCGGCTTCTTTCGTCGTGACTACGGGGCTGCGGGGCTCTACGATCTGCACAACGCTGGTGCGCTGAGCGGCGTCTCTTTGGTCGTCGCAGCGGTCACGCTGACGCTCTTTGTGCCGTGCGTGGCGCAGTTTATGATCACGGCCAAAGAGCGCGGTTGGAAGACGGCCATCGCGATGGCGCTCTTTATCTTCCCCTATGCGTTCTTGATGGGATGGCTCGTCAATGGAGTTTTGACGGTGTTGGGAGTACAGCTATGAAGTGCGCGCTCTGCGGGTTTGAGTTCTCTGAAGCGCAAGCGCGGCGCTCGTGTCAGGGCTGCCCCGTGGGGCCTCAGTGTGATCTTCTGTGCTGTCCCAACTGTGGGTATCAAACTCCAAGGGAACCCCAATGGCTCAGCCGATGGCGCCGGTGGCGACGGCGCAACGGCGCCTATGAGGGGACGTTGGCAGCCCTGCCTCAAGGGGCAGAGACGGAGATCATCGCTGTGCGCCCGCGTGATAAGAGAGCCTTACACAAACTGACGGCGCTGGGGCTGCTGCCCGGCGTGCGCGTACGCTTACTGAGAAGATTTCCGTGCTATCTGATAGAATTAGGGCACGCGCAGATCGCCCTTGATAGAGAACTCGCGTCGGCGATCTTTGTGCGCCCGGTTGCGAATGAAGAGCGTTTATCATCTGCATCTGACGGATGAGCAGATCGAAGGAGCGAAGCTCGCGCTGCTGCCCGGAGATCCCGCCCGCGTGGAGAAGATCGCGCGCACTGCCCCGCTAGAGCGTGCGCGCTTTCTCGCGTCTAAACGAGAGTACACGACGTGGATCAGCTATATTGACAAAACCCCAGTGCTCACGACGTCCACAGGGATCGGCGGGCCTTCGACTTCGATCGCTGTCGAAGAGTTAGCCCAGCTCGGCGTGAGAATTTTTATTCGCGTCGGGACGACCGGCGCCATCCAGCCCTGTATCAATATTGGCGACGTCGTCATCACCACTGGGGCAGTGCGCTTAGATGGCGCTTCGAGGCACTATGCGCCCATCGAGTACCCAGCTGTTGCTGACCATGAGATCGTCCACGCGTTGATTCAGGCCGCGCAGAGTCTGAAAATCCCTCATCACGTCGGGATCACGTGTTCGTCGGATACGTTCTACCCCGGCCAAGAGCGATACGACACGTTCAGCGGGTACGTTCCGAGACACTTGCGAGGATCGTTTGAAGAGTGGCAGCGACTCAACGTCTTAAACTACGAGATGGAAGCGGCAACGCTCTTTGTGATGTGCAGCGCATTAGGGCTGCGAGCGAGCTGTGTCGCGGGCGTGGCAGCGCAGCGCACCCGAAGCGAATCCGTCGCCCTCGATCAGCTCCAGATGAGCGAAGAAGACGCGATAAGAGTCGCAACGAAAGCTGTCGAGATACTCATACAGAGATTATCTAGCAGATGAAGCCGTGTTGAGCTTCAGTATCTCTTGCTGTGTGGGGAAGGGGAAGCAGTTGCACACCGCTCCGCTCTCCGCTACACTCACCCCGTATGAAGATGACCCTGGAAGAACAGCTTCGGTTTCTCAAGCGCCGCGCCGTGGACATCATCCCGGAAAGCGATTTGGTCAAGAAGCTCGAACGGGCTCAGCACACCGGCAGGCCCCTCAGGGTCAAATTGGGCGTTGATCCCACCAGCCCGGAGATCCATATCGGGATTGGCGTCGTCTTACAGAAATTGCGCGATTTCCAAGAGTTGGGGCACACGGCGGTCTTGATCGTCGGAGATTTCACTGCCCGTATTGGCGACCCCTCGGAGCGCACCAGCCAGCGCAAGATGCTCTCCAAAGACGAAGTCGAAGCCAATATGAAAGCTTATAGAGAGCAGGCCCTCAAGATCTTAGACCCTGAGCGCACCGAGTTTCGCTATAACTCCGAGTGGCTGGAGAAGATGGACTTCGCCAAGCTCTTAGAGCTCGCTTCGAAATACACCGTCGCGGCGATGCTGGAGCGCGATGATTTCTCCAAGCGCTTTCGCGAGGGCAACCCCATCAGCATCGTCGAGTTTCTCTATCCCCTCGCGCAGGGCTATGACTCCGTCGCGATTGGGGCTGACGTCGAGTTGGGTGGGACTGATCAGCGTTTTAATCTCTTGGTCGGGCGGGCTCTGCAAGAGCGCTACGGCCAGGAGCCACAGGTCTGCTTTCTCATGCCCCTCTTAGAAGGGCTTGACGGCGTGAAGAAGATGAGCAAGAGCTATGGAAACTACGTGGCGATCACAGAGCCACCCAATGAGATGTTCGGGAAGCTTATGTCTATTCCTGATGCGCTCCTGGAAAAATACGTGAGGCTGCTCACAGATCTAAACTGGGAGGAGTTACAGAAGCTTCACCCTAAAGAGCAGAAGCAGAGAATGGCTCATGCTGTGGTCGCGCGCTATCACTCCACACACGCGGCGGACGAAGCTCTGGCGGAGTTTGAGCGGGTCTTCGCCCGAAGAGAGCGCCCCACCGATGTGCCCAAGCTCACGCTAGATAAGAGACTGCTCAAGCCCGATGGCACAATCTGGATCGTCGATCTGATTGCGCTGTTGACGAAGAGCCGCTCCGAAGCCAAGCGCCTCATCGAGCAAGGGGCCGTTGAGCTTGATGGGGTGAAGATTCCCCAGTTTGATCGGCACGTGCTCGTAAGAGACGGGGCGCTGGTGCGCCTGGGAAAACATACGTTTGTTGAGATCTCGCTCAAGGGAGAGTAGTGACCGCCTTGCAGTGCTGACCTTCCTCTATTGATTTCTCACTCGCGAAACCCCGGCGGCCAGGGGTAGTCGGGGGGACACAGATCGGCTTTGCCATTATTACTGATGTTATTCGCCTCCTCTTGAAACACTACGTCCACCTTCTCGTCTATTCGGAGATTGGAGAGCAACAGATAGAAGATCAGAGCCTCCATCTTCCAGCACCCTGCGTTGGCTAAGGCCATCCCATAGAGGGTATTGCTGGTAATATCGTTGCGGTGCATCGTTATTACCGACCTTCCTCCTTCATACTCCCCCAGAGCAAGATAGACCCCCACACCGTTGCCCATGATGGCATTCTCAACCAGCTGAATTCTCCATAGCCCTCGCCCCCCTAGAGCTATACCCGCAAGCTCATTCCGCCCGATGAGGCTCCTCTCGACAGACAAGTCCCCACCAATAAAACCTGTGCCTATCCCTATGCTGTTGTCTTGAACAATTGAATTATGCACCGCAAGAGAGCCACTGATATTATCTATGCCAATAGTATTCTCATGGACGAAGACCCTTGATAAGAAGGCTGTAGTTCCCATAAATGATAACCCCAAGCGTCCCTTGGTAATCTCCACTTGATCTATAATCGCTTGGACGTTCCCGTACATGCTCATCACTGAAGAATTTCCTTCCACTCCCTCTCCAGTGAAGCCCGTCAAGTAGA
>JBBISQ010000095.1:0-6453 GCA_037441155.1 Candidatus Fraserbacteria bacterium | reverse complement strand
AGACCCCTTGGCCCTCGTCAGCGATCCGGCGCAAGGCTTGGCGCAGCTGCTCACCGCAGTCGCACTTGAGCGACCCGAAGACGTCCCCCGTCAGACACTCCGAGTGCACCCGAACGAGCACGTTCTCTCTCCCCGCGACATCCCCCTTGACCAGCGCGATGTGCTCCTTCCCGTCCACTAAGCTCCTATAGGCATAAATGGTGAACTCCCCAAACTCCGTGGGGAGCTGCGCCCACGCGATCTTCTCGATCAAGCGCTCGCGCTCGTAGCGATAGCGAATGAGATCGGCAATGCTGATGATGAGCAAGTTGTGCTTCTGCGCGAATCTTTCTAAGTGAGGCAGCCGAGCCATCGTCCCGTCCTCGTTCATGACTTCACAGATGACCGCGGCAGGATACAGCCCGGCTAACTTGCAGAGATCGACGCTGGCTTCGGTGTGGCCGGCTCGCTGCAAGACGCCCCCAGGACGAGCGCGCAACGGGAAGACGTGCCCCGGCTGGACTAAGTCCGAGGGCTTCGTCTTGGGGTCAATCAGCGCCTTGATCGTCTGAGCGCGATCGTACGCACTCGTCCCAGTGCTGATACCGCAGCGGGCGTCCACCGAGACCGTAAACGCGCAGCCCTTCCCCCCGGAGTCCGTTTGCACCATGAGCTTGATTCCCAGCTCGTCCAAACGCTCCCCAGTCATGGGCACACAGATGATCCCCCGGGCCTCTTTCGCCATAAAATTGATCTTCTCCGGGGTGACAAACTGAGCGGCAAGCACGACATCACCCTCGTTCTCGCGATCTTCGTCATCCACCACGACGATCATCTCGCCGCGCTTGAGCGCTTCGAGCGCTTCCTCGATCTTGGCCAAAGCCATCAGCTGCCTCCTTTGCTATATAACTTCTCTATATACTTTCCCAAGATGTCAAACTCGACATTGATTTTATCCCCTGGACGACGCATGCGCAGATTCGTCTGCTCCAGCGTGTGGGGAATGATCGCCACATCGAACTCCCCCCCAGAAATATTGAAGATCGTCAGACTAATCCCGTCGAGCGCAATCGAGCCCTTCTCGATGAGATAGCGCACGTATTTTTCGTCCACGCGAAAGCGAAAGACGGCCCCCTTCTCCTTGCGGGAGATCGAGACGAGTTCTCCAACGGTGTCCACATGCCCCAGCACGAAATGCCCATCGAGGCGATCGGAGAAGCGCAAGGGCAGCTCCAAATTGACCAGATCGCCCCGGCGCACGAGCCCCAGATTGGTGCGTTTGATGGTCTCTGGGCTGAGCTCGGCAGAGAAGCTTTCGGCAGCGGGGCTCAGCTCGATCACGGTGAGACACGCCCCGTTGACCGCGATGCTCCGCCCGATCTCCAATTCCCGAAAGAGCTTGGGGGTGCTCACAGTCAAGCGGCTTGGGCTGCAAGCTACAACCTCCCCCGTGTCGGTGACGATGCCGGTAAACATCAGGACATCATAGCAAAAAAAACGGCGGCCCTCACATGACAGACGTCAGCGCCAGCCATGATCTAGATCATGGCACGCCGTGGGGCTTTCTCGTAGAAAGAGAGCGAGTTTGACAGGTCAAACAGCCTCTGTTATAATCGGCGCGCAAAACAAGGAGAAGAGTTTCGATGGAGGCGGGCAAAGATTCAAGCGTTGAATTTCCTATAAGCTCGCTGACGCGACGACGCTTCTTGGGATGGCTCGGCTGGGGGTCGTTCGCGTTGGCGATGGGCGGTGTTGCCCAAAGCATCCCCTACTATCTGAAGCCGCAGCTGACGTATGAGCCGACGACGACGTTCACCGTAGGGCGTCCGGGTGATTATCAGATTGGCGAGATGCGGCCCATCGAGGCGAAAAGGGTCTTCATCTTCCGGACACCCGTGGGCTTTCAAGCCCTCTCTATGACCTGTACGCATCTGGGATGCAGCTACAAGCCCTTCGGGCCGCCGAGCCAAGAGTATCCTGTGGTGCACGCGCGCTGCCCCTGTCACGGGAGCGTCTTTGCTCGAGATGGACGGGTGCTGGGCGGGCCAGCCCCTAGACCCTTGCCATTCTATAAGTTAGAGTTGACCCCCGATGGCCGCCTCCAAGTGGACAACGCCAAGGTCGTGCCAAGCACGTATTATCTGACGCCCGACGGGAAGGAGATCGAAGGTCCCCACCCCGACGGCAGCGATATCAAGTTCTCATGATAGATAAACTTCTCTTGCTAGGCCAGGGCATACGGCGCTCGCGGGTATGGCTCTCGATCTTCCGTCGTGAGGGGCTTCCCCAGACGGAAGCCGACCGGCTCGCCATGAACCGCCGCAACTTCTTTGTGCACATCCTCCCCGCCAAGATTCATAAAGAGTCGGCCCGCCTGAGCTATAACTGGCTCTGGATGGGCGTGATCTCGACTTGGCTCTTCGTGATCTTACTGATCACCGGGGTCTTTCTCATGTTCTACTATGTGCCCTCGGTGGAGCGGGCCTACGATTCGATCCGGGAGATCGTCAACGCCGTACCGTTGGGACGATGGATGCGCAACATGCACAAGTGGGCCGCCGAACTGATGGTCTTCGCCGTCTTCTTCCATATGTTGAGGGTCTTCTTCACCGGCTCGTACCAAAGACCAAGGGAATTCAATTGGGTCATCGGGGTCTTGCTCTTGGTGATCACCGTGCTCTTTGCGTTCAGCGGGTACATTCTGCCCTGGGATCAATTGGGTTATTATGCAGCCAAGATCGCCAGCAACATCGCCGACGGCACGCCGTTCATCGGGCCCTATGTGAAGCAGCTGCTCTTAGGAGGCACGGATCTATGGCAGCCGTCGCTGTTGCGCTGGTACGTCATTCACGTCTTCGTGCTGCCGATGGCGCTGCTATTCTTAGTCGCGCTGCACTTTTGGAGAATCCGCAAGGACGAGTACAGCAAGCCATACTGGACAGAAGAAAGGAAGCGACGTTAGATGGCTATCTTAGGCTCGCTGAAGACCTTCAAGGGTGGGCACTACTTTGGGCTGTTTGAGGGGACGCCGCGCGGCAAGAGATTGCAAATCGCGCCGCTGCCCCAGAGAGTGATCATTCCCCTGCGTCAGGGGTTTTCTGCAGAAGTCGCTCCTCTGGTCAAGGAGGGCGATCCTGTTAAGGCTGGGCAGGTCATCGGGCGCAATGAGCCTGATCCCAAGAAGCCCTCAACTCCTGTCCACGCGAGCATCTCCGGCAGGGTAACCAAGATCGAAAAGCGCCCCCACCCCTTGGGGGGAGAGACCCTCTGCGTCCAGATTGAATCCGACGGGAAAGACGAATGGGCCAAGCTCGACCGTCCGGCCAATTACGAAAAACTTCCCCCAGAAGAGCTGGGAAAGATCCTCTACGAAGCCGGGGTCACATCCGGTGGGCAAGCCGGCTTCCCCACACTCTATCACTCTGCGTTCGCCACCCCGGAGAAGATTCGCTTTCTCATTATCAACGCTGTCGAGACCGAGCCGTTCTGCGAAGCCACCGATCAATTGATGTATGAAGAGTTTGATAAATTCGTGAACGGCATCAAGATCTTGCGGCAAGCCCTGGGCAACGTGCAGGTGCACATCGGCTTGGGGTATAACAAGCCGAGGATCTACGAGGAACTGATCGAGCGTCTCGAATACTATGACTGGTGCACGATTCATCAGCTCCGTCCCAAGTACCCCCAAGGCGACGACGCGGTGCTCGTGCGCACCCTGCTGGGAGTGCTTCTGCCTCAGCGGGGCTATGCGACCGATGTCGGGTGTGTCGTGCAAGACGTGCAGCATTGTGTGGCGGCGTACGAGGCTGTAGTAGAGGGGAGGCCCTTCGTCGAGCGCGTCGTTTCGGTGGCCGGCTCGGCTCTGAAAGAGCCGGGGAACTATCGCGTGCGTGTGGGCACGCCCATCGGGAATCTTTTAGAGAGCAATCTCAAGTGCAACGGGCGCATCGTTGTGGGGAGCGTGCTCCGCGGGCAAGCCCAGGGCGATCTTGAGACTCCTATCGTGCGAGAGACGCCCGCGGTGATCGCCCTCAGGGAGGCCGAGCGCGAGCTCTTCCCCATTGCCGGGCCGGGGTTTGATCGCGATTCGTTCACCGGGGCGTATCTGAGCCTCCCGTGGGTGCGGTACAAGCGCGCCACGACCAGCCTCAACGGCAACCCCAGACCCTGTGTCAAGTGCGGCTACTGTATTGACGTCTGCCCGCAGAACCTCGTCCCGGCGCTGCTTGGGGAATACTCAGCCAATGGAATGGTGAGCGAAGCCCAAGATATTGATCTCTTCGCGTGCATTGAGTGTGGGCTGTGCGCCTATGTCTGCCCCAGCAAGATCCCGTTGTTGGAGCAGATTCGCGAGGGCAAGCGTAAGATCTTAACGGGGTGAGGAGCGAAAGATGCTGAAAGATAAGCTCTATAATTTCTTCGAGAGGGTCCATCACGACTTGCAGGCCCGTCGCGCTGAGGGCTTGGCCGTGCTCTGGGAGGGCATAAAAGACTCGGTCTTCGGCGGCAGCGACAAGTCCGCTCGCGAAGCGCCCTATCTGCGTGACGCCATCGGGATGCAGCGCTACATGGGGGCGCCTCTTCTTGCTTGCGTCCCCCTCGTGCTGGCGAGCATCTATTTCTATGGGTGGCGCTCCCTGGCGATCATCATACTCACGTATATTGTTGGGATGGCCGTCGAGTTTACGTTCTGCGCCGTGCGCCGCCACGAGATCACTGAAGGGTTGCTTGTGACGTGTATGCTCTACGCGCTCTCGCTGCCCCCAACGCTGCCCTTCTGGATGGTTGCGGTGGGGATCGCGTTTGCTATTGGGATCAAAGAGCTCTTTGGGGGATCGGGGTATAATATCTTCAATCCGGCGATCAGCGGGCGGGCGTTTCTGTTACTCGCGTTCCCCTCAGCAATGACGACCCTTTGGTACGTGCCATTCAACCCCTTGACCGACGGGCTTGGAGGGTTTCTGCACTGGTCGCCGGAATCTGTCAAGGGCGTCGATGCTATCGCCAAGGCGACCCCGCTGGGGGCATTCAATTCCCCTGATATAGCCAACCCCGATCTGTTTACGCTCCTGACGGGCTTTGGGCGCGCAGACGTGCTCGGAGCGACCTCAGCGGTTCTCGTCTTGCTCGGGGGGCTGTATCTGCTGCACACGCGAGTCATTGACTGGCGCGTCTCCATCGTGATGATCGCTACGGCCGGGCTGACATCCCAATTTCTCAGTTTTATCAACCCAGCAAAATTCCCCGATGGCATCTATGCCGTGCTCTCCGGCGGCCTGCTCTTTGCCGCGTTTCTCAATGCGACCGACCCCGTCACCAGCCCCATGACCGTTCGCGGCCGGTGGATCTTCGGTATAATGTTAGGGGTTTTGACGGTCCTAGGGCGTGGCCTGACCGGCTACGCCGAGTGGGTGACGTTTGCGATCTTGATCGGCAACATGTTCACACCGTTGATCGACAGATTCACGATCCCTAAGAGCTTCTCTGCACCAGCAATTCAGAAGAGGTGAAATCCATGGCCGACCAAGCTCAAGCTCAAAAAACTCAAAAGAAGAAGAAGCTGATCGGGCCGCACGAGTGGAGAATGATCCTTGTGCTCACGATCATTTCGGCTGTGGCTGGCGGGTTGTTGGCGCTCGTCAATGAAGTGACCAAAGCGACGATTGAAGCCAACGCCAAGGCTCGTCTTAGATCGAGCATCCTCGTGGCGCTCGGCAAGTACACCGCCGAAGAGCTCTTCCCCGCCGAAGGGCTGCCCAAGCTCTCCCCTGCCCAGGTCGATCAATACTTCAAAGAGCACATCGAAGAGGTCAAGACCGACAGCTTCATCTACTGGAAGATCTACAAGGACACGATCGGCGGGGAGCTGGAGGCGTACGTCATTCGCATTCAGGGCAGCGGCTTCCAAGGGCTGGTCGCGATGCAGGTCGCCCTGACGCCGGATCTCTCTGAAATCATTGGGGCGCATGTCGTCCCCTTTGAGATCGGCGAAACTCCCGGCTTGGGCTTCCGCATGACCGAAGAGCGGTTCTGGAGCCAATTCAAGGGGATGAACACTGAGCCCCGCATCGAATTTGTCAAATTCCGTGATCCCAATAGCCCCAAAGCCCCAAATCAGTTTGACGCGATTACCGGGGCGACGTATACGTCCACGACCGTGCGAGACCTGCTTAATAAGACGATCGCGAGCTTACGAAAAATCATACAGAAAGAGCAAAAATAGCGACCTTGAAAAAAGCGGACTGTCATAGTATGCTTTTTATGACCGAGCCAGAATCGGTCAGAAGGAGTTGAGGCAGATGGCAAAAGTGAAGACAGCAGTGATGCCCCTTCAGGCATCCGCGCCGGCGATCCCCTTGACGCAACGATTGCCCCAGACCAAGGGCTGGAAAGAGCTAGTCCGGGATATCTGGGACGACAACCCCACCTTCCGAATGATCTTAGCCATGTGCCCCACCATGGGCGCCACCAACA
>JBBISQ010000094.1:0-6611 GCA_037441155.1 Candidatus Fraserbacteria bacterium | reverse complement strand
TTCTACAGGCTTAGTCCGGTGTTTTGATTTGAGATCGGCCGCTCCCACCGAACAGGATTGACCGATCCGAGCCTCATTGGGAGATTCCCGCACGCCCCGAGGCCGAGCGTGCAGTCAGCCCGCCTGATCGGTCCCTCACGTGAGCCGACGGGCCGAGCCCTCGTGAGAGATGCCTCTCTTTAGTTCAGAGAAGCAGTGGCGTAAGCAAAGTTGTTGGCACTTGTATGCCGTTGGCCGTTTTTCGGAGGTGGCCACAACTCCGCCTGCAACCGCCCTGCCGCATCCCCGTCGAATCCAGTGCACCCCCATCTGTCAAAGACCATGCGCGATGCGCACTGTAATTATAGCAGAGATCGGGAGGGTTGCAAAGATCAGGGCTGCTCCCTCGGAAGCAGCACTTCGGGAAAAGCTTCTAAAACAGGCACTCCCAGCCAGTCCGACGGGATCACCAAGCCCAGCGCCGCTAAGACTGTCGCGGCCGTATCGTAAATGCGAATCGGCTGCGTCAGCTCGCGCCCGATCTCGATATTGGGAGTCCACATGATCCACGGGATCGTCAGATCTCTGGGGTCGTCAGTGCCGTGGATGCGCCCGTGCCCCCCATGATCGGCCGTGACGATAATCACGGACTCATCGAGAATTTGTAAGTCTTTCAACGTCTGCAAGAGTGTGCCGATGGCTTCGTCCACTCGCTCGACGGCTTGTAAGTACCGGACGGTCATCCAGCCGAAGCGGTGCCCTGCGTCGTCCACGTCTGAGAGATGCAGAAAGACCAATCTCGGCCGGTGCTCTGAGATATATTCTGTCGCTTCTTCGATCAGGTGGCGGGCATCGGTGTTGAGCACGAAGAAGGGCGTCTCCGGCCCAAAGAGATGCTCTAACTTGCGCTTGCTCGCAAACGCCACGGTCGAGATCTGGTGGCCCTGAGCGATCGTGAAGATCGTGGGCACGGTGATGCGCCCCAGCTCCGGAGCCCAATAGTTCCAATCTATCTGATGGCGCTGCGGGGGCACGCCGCTCAGCAGCGAGGCGATAGCCGGCAGGGTTGTGCTGGGCATCACCGTCTGGGCGATCCAGCTGTATAGCCCTGACTCCCAGAGCCTGTCGAGATTGGGGGTCTGGGCCCGCTGCAGCGCATCGGGACGCAGGCCGTCAACGACGACCACGAAGACAAAAGAGTCCTTCACTGTGAAGTGGCGTACTTTTGGGGGCAGCGGGGGGATCGGCGGCGCGGGTGTTGGTGGGGGCGCTACGACTGCAACCGAAGGGGCTTGGGAAGGCGGCAGGCTTCCCAAGGCAACAAAGATCAAAAAGAGAAAGAACTCAAGGCTCATAGAGCTCCCGATGCAGTCTGGGGATGAGCGCCATCAAGACGGCTTGCTCGGTGAGCTGCTCTCGGGTCAGCAGATTCTTTGAGAGATACCCGATAGCCCCTATCTTGTGGCCGAGTTTTTCGATGCCCGTCAGCTCGCTCATGACCTCGCCGACGGGGCGGCCCGCTAAAACGCTCTCTATGACTTTTGGCGGGTAGACAAACCCCGATCCGTGCCCGATAGTGAGCTGCCCATCTCGGCTGACGATGGCGCAGAACTGCACGTCGAAGTAGAGCTTGAGCGATCTGTGCCAGATGAGCCCGGCTTCGATCCCCACGCCGAAGTCCGCGTCTAATAGAGCTCTTTTTGCGCGCTCGCAGGCCCCCTTCGCCGTATCGTCGTCGAAGGGCTGCAGGGGCACTCCTGACTCGACGGATATAAGACGGACTTCGGTCGGCCCCAGGGCGCGCTCGAAGACGCTCTTCACTGCTTGAGCTTTTATGGGATTGTTCGAACCGACATTGACTTGTAGCACGTACACATTATGGCAGAAACCCACACGCTTAGCAACGGCGGCTGTCTGGGATACGACGGACTTTTCACGCCCTTTCCACGGATTTTTGACGTGCGCTCGTATATAATATGGGTGCATAAAACGCATGCCGGTTGTCACCTGAGCAACGGCGCAAGGTCTCGATTCTTCGCTCTGCTCAGGACGCCGCGCAAATCCAAGGAGGAGATACTCATGCGTTCTCTCGTCTTTCGTTTGGTGGTGGTAGGAGTGGGGTTGGCGGTGGTGGGGGGATTTGGGGTGGCGCAGCCGCGCGGGCCGGTCTCGACTGACTTTGCCGACGAGACCGCCACGCGGCTCCAGCCCGAGAGAGACCGAAGCTTCTGGGTCCGCCCCGGGGATATCGACAAAGATGGCGATCTCGATCTGATAGTGGGCAATCGCCCTGGCGACGCGGCGCTCATCCGGGTCTTGGTCAATCAACAGGGGAGATTTGAGAACGATTCGGCTCGACGCATCCCCAGCACGGTTCCCAGCCAGATCCCGTTTGGGGCCGACTTGGGCGATATCGACCGAGATGGCGATCTCGATCTCGTCTTGGCGATGGGCGGGGAGCGCGGCGGCGGCGAGCCCGATCGCATCCTCGTCAACACCGGGGGTGGGATCTTCCAAGATGAGACGTCTAATCGCCTCCCTGGCGTCGTGATCAATCGTTCGTTTGTCGCGCGATTCTGTGATATAGACAGCGACGGTGATCTCGATCTGTTCGTGGGGACGCTCTCGGGCGAGCCCGCACGTCTGTGGGTCAACGACGGGAGCGGACGCTACGCCGACGAGAGCGGCAGCCGCCTCCAGCAAGTCGGCGCGTTCAGCATCGCTGCGGCCGATTGCGCCGACCCAGATAAAGACACCGATAACGATCTTGTCCTGGGCACCGGCGAGCCCACGCAGGGCGGCGTCAACCAAGTCAATCGCGTGTTTATTAACAGCAATCGCGGCTTCTTCACAGACGAGACGGCCTATCGCGTCTCGTTCGAGCAGGGGACGAACACGCTCGCCATCAAATATCTTGACGTCGATGGCGACGGGGACTTAGACGTCTTCGCCTGCAATAATCCCATCACCCCGGCGACGATCGCCGGCCGGGCAGTCTTGTGGATCAACAACGGCAAGGGCTTCTTCAGCGACGAGACGGCGCTGCGCCTGCCATTTGGAGTCTTCAACTGCGTCGACTTTGACTTCGCCGACTTCGACGGCGATAAAGACTTAGACATCGCGATGGTGCGCGCGCAGCAGACGCCCCAAGCGCCCAATCTCTTGCTGATGAACGACGGGCGCGGGTACTTTATCACGATAGATCTTCCCGCTGAAGGGGGCAACGAGGGCGGCAACGGCGTCGTCTTCAAAGATCTGACCGGCGACGGCAAGCCCGATATCTACATCGCGCGCGTTGGGCAAGACGTGCTCTTAGTCAACAGAAATCCGGGGACTTCGCGACCATAAGATTCTTGGCCTCTCCCCCACCCCCTCCCCTCTCCCTCCGAGGGGAGAGGGGCTGGGGGCGAGGGTCCCTCCTAGCCGAAATGCCATCTTTGCGCTACAATAAGCACTATCCCAATACTCTCAGGGAGATGGCACAATGCTGGACATCAAACTGATCAGGGAGAACCCTCAGGAGATCGAGCGGCGCCTGCGCCTTAGAGATGAGTCTCTCTCACTGGGCCCGCTGCTCAAGCTTGATGAAGAGCGGCGCGCGCTCATCGCTCAGGTCGAACAGCTCAAGGCGCAACGCAATCAAGCCACGGAAAGAATTGCCCAACTCAAACGGGAGAAAAGAGAGAGCGAAGCCCAGAATCTCATCGCGGAGATGGGGCGCATCGCTGATCAGATCAAATCTCTTGATAGCAAGCTCGCCCAGATTGAACGAGAGATTCAAGACTTTCTCAGTCGGCTGCCCAATCTCCCTCACGAGAGCGTCCCCGTCAGCCCCAATAAGGGTGACAAGAAGATCTTGCGAGAATTTGGGGAGAAACCAAATTTTTCGTTTCCCTTCAAAAATCACATCGAGCTGGGGGAGCAGCTTGGGCTTTTGGATCTCCCCAGAGCCGCCAAGATCGCCGGCTCGCGCTTCCCCTTGTATAAGGGCAAGGGCGCCCTGCTGGAGATGGCGCTGGTCAGCTTCATGCTGCGCTATCAGGCTCAAGAGAACGGCTATATCCCGATCTTTCCGCCGTTCTTGGGCAACCCGGAGAGCTTCTTCGCCGCGGGGCAGCTGCCCAAATTCGCCGACCAAGTCTACTTCTGCCCCGAAGACAAGCTCTATCTCAACCCCACCGCCGAAGTCCTGCTCACTAATCTCCATCGCGATGAGATCCTCGACGGCTCCCAGCTTCCCCTCAAATACTGCGCGTACACCGCGTGCTTCCGGAGAGAGGCGGGCACCTACGGGGAAGAAGAGAAAGGGCTCATCCGAATGCATCAGTTCAATAAAGTCGAGCTGTTTAAGTTCACCAAGCCTGAAGAGTCCTATAAAGAGTTGGACAGCTTAGTCGAGGATGCCGAAGATATTCTGCAAGAGCTCAATGTGCACTATCGGGTGGCTCTGCTGCCCACGTGCGACCTTGCGCAGCAGTCGGCCAAGACTATAGATTTGGAAGTCTGGATCCCCTCGCAGAATCGCTACTATGAAGTGAGCTCTATTAGCAACTGCGAGGATTTTCAAGCGCGACGAGGCAACATTCGCTTCCGCCGGGAGAAGGGGAGCAAGCCCGAATATGTGCACACCCTGAACGGCTCCGGCCTGGCGACATCGCGATTGTTTGTCGCTCTGTTAGAGAACAACCAGCAGCCTGACGGCTCGGTGCTCATCCCCAAGCCGTTGCAGGAGTACGTGGGCACAGATCGCCTGACACCGCTATGAGAAAATCTCTTCTCGCTCTTATATTTGTTTTGAGCACCGGGGCGTGGGCGCAGCAGCTTGAGGCCCCTGATCTCGTCATCGCGTCGGTGCGGCTCGATCCGGCTTTTCCTGCGCCGGGCAGCACGGTTCAGATCATAGCTACGGTCGTCAACCAGGGCACTCGTCCGACCAACGACGTCTTCGCGGTAGAGTTCAAGGCGGACAGAATCCAGATCGGCGTGCGCTTCCTGGCTGACCTTGCCCCTGAGCAGTCGCTTGAAGTTCCCGTGACGTGGGATGCCAAGCCCGGCGAGACCGTCTTTCGCATCAGCGTCGACCCGTTCAAGACCATCTCGGAGCTGGACGAGAGCAATAACACGCTCTATAAGATCGTCAACGCCACGACGCACGAGTTTACTGGGGCGGACTTGGTGGTGCGCTCCGTGCGGGTCGAAGCTGAAGCTCTGTCAGCGGGGCAAGATGCCCGCTTGGTCGCGACCGTCGCTAATGGTGGGCAGGGGCCGGCGGCGTTCGTGCCCGTGGGCTTTTATGTTGACGGCGAGCTTCTCGCCGTGCAGACCCTGCAAGAGAGCCTGCCCGCCGGGCAAGAAGTCAATATAGAGATTCCCTGGACGATTGAGAGTGGCGAAAAAGTCCTTCGCGCCAAGGCCGACCCCAACGGAGAACTGTTTGAGCTTGATGAGGCCAACAACGCCTGGGCGGAGTACTTCGAGTTTGCGCCTCCGCCCAATCGCTGCGCCCAGATCGTCTCGCTGGAGTTTGCCAGCACCAGCATCGTTCTGCTCGAAGAGATGACCTCGCTGCCCGTGAGTGATTTAGTGACCGTCTTCATCCCTGCGATTCGGCGCCAGATGGAGCGCGACTACGAGGGCGTGAACGTCCGATTCTATCTGAGACAACCCACGGGGATCTTCAGCACGGTCTTCTTCTCACCGGAGAATCGCATCCCCATCTTGGGGCTCGCGCCCTTGGACTTTGGGAATCTGCGGAAGGACGACCGCGGGTTTGTCTTTGTTGGGAGTTTTCACGTCAATCGTGGGTTGCGGCTGGCACCGCCGGAGCTTTTAGCAGTCTTATTTGCGAAGGTTGCCAGCCACGAGCTTGGGCATATGGTAGGGCTCAATCACAATCCCAACGGGGGGATCATGAGCGCCCAAGCCGAGATCAATCCATATTTGGTGCAGAACGAAAAATTCCGCCCGGAAGATTTAGAGTACTTACAGCGCATCCTGCCCATGGACTGTCGCTAAACTTTAGCACTCGACCGGCAGCTTGACGAAAAAAAAAGCGAATATAATATTGTATAAGCCCTAGGGGACAATCTCTATTGAGGGCAAACCCTTTGCAAAGAAGGGGATGACAGAGATGAACAAGCTCTCGTGTGCCCCGTGTCGAGAGCCGTGCCCGCTGGGAGACCTTTCCCCTCATGAGATGTGGGCCCTGAGCGGCCTGATGCGTTCCGTTTCGTTTCTGCCAAAGCAGGCGATCTTCGAGCAGGGGGACTCGCAACGTGGGTGCTATCTCATCTGTGACGGAGTCGCGGTACTATTCAATCGGGCGTTCGATGGGCACCAGCTTGTCGTTGGGGTTGTTGGGCCGGGGGATATAGTTGGCGTAGGGAGCTTTCTTGGGCAGGAGCGTCATGAGTTGAGCGCGTACGCGCTCACGGAGGTGCGGGCGCAGCATCTCAGCCAGGCGGCGTGTGAGCGGCTGGTGCAGGAGCCGTCGGAGCTGACGGGGCGGATGCTGATGGTTCTTGCGCGGCAAGTGAAGTCGCTGCGGCGGTACTCTCGTTATGTGGCGGCGCGGGCGGGGGTGCGAGAGCGCCTCGCAGCGTTGCTGGTGGAGCTGGGAGGGCGCTTTGGGC
>JBBISQ010000093.1:0-6676 GCA_037441155.1 Candidatus Fraserbacteria bacterium | reverse complement strand
GCTCTGCGATGGTCAACTCTGGGAAGATCGGGAGGGACAAGACTTCCCGGCTGGCTCGCTCACTCTCCGGCAACTGTCCCTCTCTGTACCCTAAATGCTGAAAGCACGGTTGCAGGTGCAACGGCAATGGGTAATAGATCTCCGTGCTGATGCCGTGCTCTTTTAAAAATTTCTGGAGCGCGTCGCGCTGCCCGTCGAAGACTCTAACTGTATACTGGTGATAGATATGTGTGCGATCCGGGGCCTTGTACGGCACCGCGAGCCTTTCGATTTGAGATAGGGCTTGATCGTATCGGGCAGCGAGCTTCTGTCGGGCGCGGGTCCACTGATCGAGATGGGCGAGCTTGACTCTCAAGATGGCTGCTTGGAGCGCATCTAAGCGAGAGTTCGTGCCCACAAGATGATGATAGTATTTGGGCTTGGAGCCGTGCACTCTTAACAGTCTGACCCGCTCGGCGAGCGCGTCATCGTTGGTGACGACGAGGCCGCCGTCGCCGTAGGCACCCAGATTTTTGGTGGGGAAGAAGCTGAAGCACCCCAGATGACCTAACGTGCCCACAGTGCGATCTTTGTAGTGAGCACCGATGGCTTGGGCGGCATCTTCGATCACCGTGAGCTTATATTCTCGGGCGATCTCAAGAATGTCATCCATCTCGGCGGGCTGGCCGTAGAGATGGACAGGAATGATCGCTTTGGCGTGCTCACGGAGCTGTCTGTCAGTCTCGAGCAAGTGACGTATGTGCTGGGGATTGATATTAAACGTCTGGGGGTCGATATCGGCGAAGGCAGGCGTCGCGCCGACGTTGCAGACGGCTCCTGCCGTCGCGAAGAACGTGAAGCTGGGCACGATGACCGTATCTCCCGGACCGATCCCAGCAGCTTTGAGCGCAAGCCAGAGGGCATCGGTGCCGCTGGCGACGCCGATGGCGTGCTTCACGCCCAAATACTGGGCGACTTCGCGTTCAAAGGCTTCGACTTCTGGGCCGAGAATAAATTGCCCAGACTCAATCACACGAGCGATCGCGCTGTCAATCTCGGCTTTAATCGACTGATACTGACGCTTCAGGTCGAGAATAGGTATCTTCATAGTCTGACGATGCGCTCCTTACTCTCTTGGTGGTAGCGGCGCCCGCACGAGCAGTGGGCGAATTGATCTGTAAAATGCAGTTTTTCCCCGCACTCGCAGATCCAGCCGTGAATCTGTGCCGGGACTCCGTAGACGAGTGCATACGGGGGCACATCTTTGGTAACGACGGCGCCCGCGCCGATGAACGAATGCTCTCCCAGCGTGATCCCGCAGACGATGGTTGCGTTGGCCCCGATGGTGCAGCCGCGCTTCACCAATGTTTTGACGAAGCGCTCGCGCCCTTTGGGGAAAGCCGCCCTTGGATTGAGATCGTTCGTGAAGACCATTGACGGACCACAGAAGACATTCTCCTCTAACGTCACGCCCTCGTAGACCGAGACGTTATTCTGAATCTTGCAGCCGTCCCCGATAACGACATCGCGTCCGATGAAGACGTTCTGCCCTATCGTGCAATTTCTACCGATCCGAGCGCCCTCAGAGATATGACAGAAATGCCAAATCTTCGTGCCCTCACCTATCTGCACATTCTCGTCTATGTATGAAGATTCGTGCACGAAGTATTGTTCGCTCATAGTTCTGTAGCTGCTCCGTGAGAGTCGAGCGATCGCTGCGCGGCTTCTAGGACGCGCAGCACTCGTAAGCCATCGCGTCCGTCGCTGCGCGGGCGCTCGCCGCGCTCAATGCACCAGAGAAAGTGCTCGCAAGCCCTCTGTAACGGCTCTTGCATCTCGATGGTCACGGCGCGAGCGCCCTCATCGTGCAGCACAAAGCTATGATTCTCTCTTGTCGCGAATCTGTTGAGCACGGTCAATTTCTGCGGGGCCGTGTCGTCGAAGATCGCCATTTTTCTGCTCCCGATGACGACGAGCTTGCGGATCTTTTGTGGATCGAGCCAGCTCGCGTGAATGTGCCCCAGCGTCTTTTTAGAGAATTCCAGCGTGACGAAGACCATATCTTCAATCTCTTTTTGCAGATAGCACGCCCCCTGGGCATGAACGCGCACCGGCTCTTGTTCTAGCAGATAGAGCATGACGGAGATGTCGTGCGGGGCCAGGCTCCAGAGCGCGTTCTCTTCAGTACGAATTACCCCCAGATTGAGCCGTTGACTGTAGAGAGAGAAGATATCGCCCAGGTCTCCGTTCTGAATGATCTGCTTGAGCTGCTCCACAGCGGGGTGATACTCCAACAGATGGTCGACCATGAGCACGCGCTTCTTGTGCTCAGCAAGCTCAATGAGCTGGTGGGCTTCAGCGGAGCGCAGCGCGATGGGCTTTTCGACGAAGACGTGCTTGCCCGCACGGAGGGCTTGGCGAGCGAGTTCAAAGTGCGTGACGACAGGAGTCGCGATGACGCAAGCATCAACGAGAGAGTCTTCTAAGAGCGCCGAAAAATCCGAGACCGTTTGGAGATATGGATATTGAGTGCGCAGCTCTTGCAGGCGCTTGAGGTCAGCATCGCAGGCGATGACGCGCTCCTCGCCCAGAAGAGCACAGAAATTTCTGAGTAAATTCTTGCCCCAGTTGCCCACGCCGACGACGGCTAGCTTATGTTTCTTGCCCATAGCGATGGGGAGCCCCAAGACGAAAGACATGCGGAGCCGAAAGCCCCTTGAGCGCGTTGCGCGTATCGTAAATAAGCGATGAGTTCTGGACAACGAGATTGTAATCTACGTTCGAATGATCGGTCGTGATGATGACGAGATCGAATTCTTTCAGCGTGTGTGGGGTTAGCGGGACTGAAGAATACTCTCGCTCTGCGATGCGGCACTTGGGAATATAGGGGTCGTGATAAGAGATGTGGGCGCCCCACTTGAGCAGGTGTTGCGCGACTTTGAGGGCCGGGGACTCGCGCAGGTCGTCCACGTCTTTTTTGTATGCTATTCCCAAGAGAAGCACGCGCGCGCCGTTGAGACACTTCTTGTGCTGATTGAGGATTTCGGCCGCGCGGGAGACGACATACTCGGGCATGGAGTCATTGATCTCGCCGGCGAGCTCAATGAAGCGCGTGGCGAAGTCATATTCTTTGGCCTTCCATTCGAGATAGAACGGGTCGAGGGGGATGCAATTATGCACGATCATTCCCCCGGATGTTGCGAATGTATGAGTTTGAGCTACCTCCATGCTGTAGACGGGCATATCACTGCTTGGCAATGGTTCGATCTGGGTCACTTTTAGGGTGAAATGCTCTTCAGATTTCTCAAAGTGATAGCAATGGATCTCTTTTGTCCTTTGGGAGAGAGCGGCTTTGAGCTTTTTGCGTTTCGTAGGGGAGAGGAGGGGAAGGAGCTGTTCGACTTGGTCAGCTCCGAAGACTGTGACAACGTGGAGTGGTCGTGTTTGGCACCTTGTGTTCTGGACCTTACGAGCGGGAACGATTCCTAGCTTCTGAAGCAAGAGGCATACTTCTTCAGCCAGAGCACTGTTGCACGTGCCAAATCCAATCATGGTGTTATGTCCATAGGCCTCGACCCAGCCATCACCACGCAGAAGTCCGCTCAAGAAGGCGCGGATGAGTGGAGCATCGAGGTGAAAGACCAACGCGGGGACTCGGGCAGAATATGAGTTGCGTCCACAGCCCAGTACCTCCGTGAGGAGCCAGCCGAAGATGCGCGATGAGACCTTCACATGGCGGGCTTGCCCCTGCTTGTCGTCATAGAGAGAGTACTTGATACCGAGCCGGTCCAATATGGAAGTGAGGTCGTTTATCAGCTCTGTCTCCTGGCGATGGAAGGTGAACCGGACACGATCAGAGTTGTCAGTAGTCACGCAGCCCTCAGCTACGTAGTACCCCAGCAACCGTACGAAATCCGGGGTCAAGGTGATGATCGCGGGGATAAGGGTGACTCTGCCGCGGCCGGTGTAAAGGCGGAGAGCTGCCCTGGGCAAGGTCAGTTTCGCTTCCACTCGAAGATAAAGAGATAAGGGCAAGTAGTTCTGCCGAATATACTCACGCCGGATTTCATAGGGAATACCAAGGTTGTGAAGCTCCTGATGGAGGACCTCCTTCTGTTCTTTCAAAGATCTTCCCCACGGCTTCACCCGAACGTCGGAGCAGAGCGTTCTGTGTGGAGAATATTGGAGCGCCTCAATCAGATCGATCTTCTTGATTGACCTAAGGTCCTGAGGATATGAAGCGATGAATGGCAATGTATCTCCGACTTGGAGTTGGCAGGCCGGTTTGATTGTCCACTCGCTGCCACGGCGTACCACCATAGGGTGCTTGTCTGTTACGGTCAGGGTTCTGCCAAGTTGTGTCTTGACGCGGAGCTGAGGCCCCGCATAGCGTCGGCATGAGAGGGCCTTGATGGGTTGCCAGGTGCACCGTTGCCATTGAGGGTCCCACGTCAATGCTTGGATCCCGTTGTTAAGGAAGAGAATCCCGTCTTGATTGCTGGCCTGATAGCGGGCGAATAATTCAGCAAGCGTCACTGCTTGAATCTGATTGTCTTCCTTAATGAAAACATACTCGGAGCCGTGCAAGCAGTGTCCGCCAATCCCCGGGCCGGGATAGAAAGGCATAAACCCGAAGGGTTTTGTGCTCGCGGCTTCGATCACTTCCCAGATGTCAATGCCCATCTTGTCGCAGAGCATAGCTAATTCGTTGACCAGCGAGACGTTGACGATGCGAAACGTGTTCTCTAAAAGCTTGCTCATCTCGGCCACGCGGGGCGAGGAGACGGCCAAGACTCTCTCTTGGACGATCGTTCCATAGAGGGTCTTGGCGATCTCGGTGCAGCGGGGCGTGACGCCGCCCACGACTTTGGGCGTGTTTTTGACTCTATAGTGTCGGTTGCCGGGGTCTACACGCTCCGGCGAGAAAGCCAGATAGAAATCTTTCCCAACAGTAAAGCCGCGGCTCTCGATCTTGGGGAGAAGGACCTCTTCGGTCGTGCCGGGGTAGGTCGTGCTCTCCAGCACCATCAGCTGGTGCTTTCTCAGATACGGCAGAGATTGATCGGTGACGTACTCGATATAGCTTGTATCGGGCTGCTTGTTCTTGCCCAAGGGGGTGGGGACGCAGAGGGTGATGACATCGGCGTGGGCGACGGGAGAGTAATCCGGCGGGCCTTGCACAGCGCGAAGTTTTCCCGACTGTACAACGTCTTTGAGGTCGGCTTCGAGCACGTCGGGAATGTAATTCTCCCCGCGATTGACTTTCTGCACGCGCTCAAGGTTGCGTTCGATGCCGATGACGGTGAAGCCGGCTTTGGCCTTCTCGACGGCCAGGGGCAGGCCGACGTAGCCTAAGCCCATAACGACGATCACGGCTCGCTTAGTGCGAATCTTCTCTAGAAGATCGAGATGGCTCATTGCTGCGCTTCTTGTTGTGGTTGGCGAAGGTAGTTCACGAAGAACGCTAAGAGCGTGCCGCCGAAGAGCCCCAGCACTCCGGCGATCAGCACGTTCAGCGTGCGTCGTGGCCCCACGGGTTGCTCGGGGACAAACGGCGCGCTCACGATGTCTACCGTCTCTGGGGTCTTGGCAAAGACCTGCCGGGCTTTGCCTTCCACAAGCTGGAGCTCCGTGCGCTCGTTCTCCAGCGACTGCAGGCGACTGTGAAACTCTGGGAAGAGCTCGCGCCCGCGCGAATCGAGCTTTTGCAACTCGGTTTCGATATCTCGCACACGGGCGTTGAGCACCTCAAACTCACGCTTGAGCATGATTCCCTGGAGGGTCGCGTTCTGCTCGCCTGCGGCTAGTCGCAAAAATTGGGGGTTTTTGCGGATCTCGTCCATGCGCCCAAGAAGCTCTGCGCGCTGGGCTTCTAAGATCTCTTTGCGCCGCGCGATCTCAGCTTGCAGTTGATTCGCTACAGCGTCGAGCTGCTCTTGGACGACTTGTGTCATGGTGCTCAGGCGCGTCAGCTCTAGATTGATATTGGCTTGGAGATCGCTTTGCAGCTTTGTCTCTGTGAGCGTGATGATGAGGCTCAGCGTCTCGCGCAGCTTATCCGGAGCAAGATCGCCGGGGAGGCGCAGTTCGAGCAAGTCCGTCTTCTCAAGAACAGAAGCTTTGAGATTGCGCTTGAGCCATTGCTCAATCTGCAGGGGCGTCTCTCTTTGGAATTCCGGGTAACGAGACTGAAGCTCTTGTGCAGCTTGGAGGAGCAGCTCGTCAGACTGCGCGATAGCCGCGATCTGTTGGAGAGATGGGAGTTTGAGATTGAGCCCATCTACGTTTGGCAGCGGGCGGAGCCTGAGCAATGCCCGCGCTTCGTACTCGTCTGGCAGACGAAACGAAACGAGCGCCGCCAAGACGACGGCGACGACGAAGACCCCCAGAATCAGCCATTTCTTCTCCCAGATGACTTTCAGATAATCCCGAAGATCGATCTCGTATTCGTCCACGCTCTGGGCCTCCTTGCGAACGGTGCTATGATCATAGCACACGCGGGGAGTATGGACAAGGGAGGATCACGGAAGGCACGGAAGGAGGCACGGAAGACACTGACATTAGAGACACTGTAGGCTTGTTCTGGTGCGTTCATATGGTGTATAATAAAGACACCATAAGGAGGTGTACACCTATGACACGAATGACGGTAACGCTAGACGAGCGACTGCTGGAGGAGGCGCGTCGGCTGAGTGGG
>JBBISQ010000092.1:0-6775 GCA_037441155.1 Candidatus Fraserbacteria bacterium | reverse complement strand
TGTAGTCCTCCGTCCAGACGCCATAGAGCGTCTTCCCATCGGTGCTGAAGGTGTTATCGAAGTTGAAGCCGAACTCCTCCCAGCCCGCTCCGTTGGCCTGACCAGCGATAACCCCTTCAGTTGACCAGCGCCAGGGCTCACCGGCTAGCGAAGAGAGATCAGCATTCCAGCACGCTTGCCAGACCTCATACACCCCGGACTCGTCACTGAGCTCCTCCCAGTCCACGCAGACGAGCGTATCAGTGGCTGCGACCGTCGTCCCGATCACGCGGCCGGTCTCGCGTACCAGCTCGGCCGTCGCTCCTCCGATTTGCACGAGCTTGACTGCGTTTGCCGCTTGATCAATATAGCTGACGTAGACCGTGCCATTAGGCGCTACTGCGACATCCGGCTCTACAACCCGTTGCTTAGAGGTATCAGGCCCCTGAGCTACCGACTGAATATTCCAATCTTGCGCCTGGCTGCCCCACACCACAAAGAGCGCAACTGCTACTGCAACGGTACACCACTTCCACAAAGACTTCACTGTCAATCACCTCGCGCGAGAGTTTAAAGTGTGAGCGTGTGAAATGTGTGAAGCTATCTTCTTCTTCCGTTCCCACCTCCTTCGCTATAGGACAGAACCCCGTTGGCGCAGGACCTCCTTAGGGTCTTGGCCCACAGACACTTTTTTAAGGTCTCATGCGCTCCTATCGTGTAAAATCTTAGCACAAACGGCTCACAAAAGTCAAGACCCCCCTTGCACCCCAACCACCCCCACGCTAGAATAAGCCACTCTTTTGGCTCACAAGGAGGGCCGTATGGCTGAGTACAGTCTGACACGCCGCACGTTCTTGCGCCTGGGCTTAGGAGCCCTTGTCACCTCAGTGCTACCCCGCACAGCACTCGCCCAGACCGAAGAGTCTCTGCTGGTGCCAGTGAAACAAGTCGAGCTTCCCCCAAATATAGTCTCGGGGGAGCCGTGGCACGCTACCGGGATGTGGGCACGGGGCACGCTCGCCGGTGTCCCCGCCGGATCGCTCATTCACTTAGTTGAATTCAGCGATCCCCAAAACCCCCAAGTCGTGACTATCAACATTCGCGATATCCGCGGCGACTGCAGAGATATAGATTTTTATGAGAATTTTCTCGTCTGCGGGCTGGTGCGCGCCGACGACCGGCGCAGAGTCTTAATCTATGACATCAGCGATTGGAAGAACCCCAAGCTCGTGAGCACCGTGCAGTCCAGTGACTACGGCACGGTGCACAACGTCTTTGTCGCCGGAAAAGTCTGCTTCTTGCCGACCATTGGGCGCGGCCAGGGCGAGCTCTTCATGCTCGATTTGACCGACCCTGCTAACCCTGTCAGCTTTGGGCCGGTCGAGTTCGAAGAGACCGCCCCGACCAACGTCCACGACGTGACCGTCATCGGGAATCGTCTGTACGCCGCTGCCTGGGATACGGGATTTTGGATCATCGACTTTGAAAATTTAGAAAACCCTCAACAGCTCAGCTATAAGCTTATCGCTCAGCACGTCTACGGGCGCGGGGCAAGCCATAACATCTGGCCCAGTCCCGATGGCACACTCGCCTTCACCGGCGACGAGGCCCCCGGCGAACCCATCCGCATCTTCGATATCTCCGATCCCAGCAATATCAGACAGCTCGGCCAGTACAGCCATGGGAACGTTCCCCATAACGTCGTCGTTGACGGGGCCTTTGGCTACGTCGCGTACTATACCGATGGGGTGCGCGTCTTTGAGTACAGCAACCCACAAGAGCCTAGAGAAGTCGCGGCATTCGATCCCTACGGCGGGCGGTCGCGTTTCCCTCACCCCTTCGACGGTTTTTGGGATGTCTACCCCTTCGGCAAATACGTTCTGGCAAGCGATATGCGCAGCGGATTATGGATCTTAGAGAAGCGCGGGATCTTAAGTGGAGGGAGCCTGTAGAGAAGACTCTTCCCGGGATTGTGCTCGCTGCCGGGGCAGGGCGGCGCTTCGGGCAGAACAAGCTCATTCTGCCCTTCCGAGAGCACACGGTGCTTTACTATGCTGTGAAGGCAGCCTTAGAAGCGCCGCTCGACCCCGTGGTGCTCGTCGTGGGGTGTGAATCCGAAAAAGCCATTGCAGCTATTGCAGAGTTGCAGTATTCGCCAAAGCTGCGAATTGTCCGCAACTCCCAGTGGGAGCTGGGTCGGGCAAGCTCGTTGCAGTGCGCTTTCCGTGCCCTTCCCCCCGATGTCCCCGGCGCTCTCGTGCTCTTGGGCGATATGCCCCTGATGACCAGCGAGCTGATCGCGCGGGTCGTCAGAGCTTTCACTGACACACAGAGACTCTGCTTTCCCGTCTATCGCGGGTCTGCGGGGCGCCCCGTAGCTCTGCCCAGAGGGCTCTTTGCCGAGTTCGAGGGTCTTGCGGGCGACGAGAGCGGCCTGAAGATCTTACAGAGACATTGGGAAGCCGCGGTCAAGCTGGAGCTTGCCCCTCACGAGGAGCCGACCCAATGGGACATAGACACCCCTGAAGATCTCTATAGAGCTTTGACCATCACGAAGGCATCTTCCCCGTCGCTGTAATAGCACGGGCGCAGCTCACGGATCTCAAACCCGTACTTCTGATAGAGCGCGATAGCCGCGTCGTTGCCCGTGCGCACCTCCAGCTCGATCTGCTTCGCCCCAAGCCGGCGACAGTATTCCAGAGCATACTCTAAGAGGCGCTTTCCCAGACCCCGCCCCCGAAAGGCCGGGTCTACGGCAATATTAAGAATATGCCCCACAGGGGGAGGCTCTTCGGGCTCTTGCCCGGTCAGGAGCGCCCGCGTCCGCTGCTCTAAGCGCGCCAGAAACGACGGGATCTTTATGCCGATCACTGTGTACCCTACGACACGGTTCTCGTGCTCGATGACGACGAAGCCGTCGTCGCCCAGATGCTGAGCGAGATAGTCTCTCGGCCAGGGCGCAGAGAACGAGAGCCTCTCGATCTCGAGAATCCTGCCGAGATCGTCCATGGTGGCGCGGCGCATCACCGGGGTTATGAGCTCACGCATAGCAGAATAAGATACCGTATAGAGGGCGTGGTGACAAGCGCACGAGTTCCCTTGGGTTCGAGATTTTCTCGTCTGGGCCTTGACTTTTTCACGGCGTTCTGCTATAGTGTTACTCAGCATGGTCTTGCACCAAGGCGATCTCAGTTATGAAGATTCGAGTATCAGAACGTCACATGGCGGAGAGCGAGGCGCTCAACAAATACGCTGTCTCCAAGGTCGAGGCCCTCTCACGATATTTCGATGGCATCATCAGTGTAGATATCGTCATGGACGTGGAGAAGGAGCGCCAGATCGTGGAGATGGTGGCCCATCTGACCAAGCGCAAGATCGTCAAAGCCAGCGCCGAATCCGACGACATGTATGCCTCGATTGACGAGGCCATAGATAAGCTCAAGCAGCAGCTCAAGAAATATAAAGACCAGCTGCGGGAGAAGCGTCCGGCGCGGCAGGCCGCCGCCGAGGCCCGGCGGCGGGCCCTCGAGGACGCCCAACCCCCAAGCGAAGACAACATCATCTATACCAAAGTCTATCTGCGCAAACCGATGACGCTCGAAGAGGCCCGTCTCCAGTTAGAGTCTTACAATAAAGACTTTCTGATCTTTGTGGACGCTGACACGCGCGGGTTGAACATCCTGCATCGCCACAAAGATGGCCGGTACGAGCTTCTCGAGCCGGTCTACTGAGAGAACATTTACACACCCAGGGAATGGGGGAGGGATAGGGAGTGGCAAAGGCAATCGCTCTCTTCTCGGGGAGCTTGGCGAGCATTGTCGCGACCAAGCTCGTTCTGCAGCAGTCTCACGTGACCGAAGTCCGGATTCTCCATCTCCGATCGCCGCTCTTTCGCGAGTACGAAGCGATCCCCTCACCGAACTCCGACACGGGCTTCAGCCACCGTACGGTGAAAGACATCGTGAGAGAGTTCTGTGACGCTCCGTTCCGCAGCCAGAACGTGAAGAAAGACTTTCGCGAGCTGGCCGAGATCGTGCACCGGCCAAGCTCCAACGGGGCGAAAGGCTTCCCTCTCAAGCACGCCTGCCTGAACTGTCGCCAGCTCTTGCTGAAAAAGGCCCTGCGGTATCTGAAGAGGATCGGCGCGGACTTTATCGTCACGGGCGAGGTCGTGGGCGAGCGCGGCGTAGGCGCAGCCGAGATCGAGAAGCTGACCGAGCAGGTTGGAGCCAAGGGGCTGGTGCTGCGCCCCCTGTCGGCGAAGCTGCTGCCGGAGACCATCGCGGAGCAGAAGGGCTGGGTCGACCGAACTACGCTCAAGGGCTTCCGCGCCTCAGAGAGAGAGAAGATCCGCGCACTCGCCCGCGAGCTGGGCGTCGAGATCTCGGATTTCCCCGCGCAGCGCCGCTGCAAGCTCACCGTGCCCTACTTCGGCCCACGCCTAGGAGACCTCCTCCAACAGAAAAAACTGACTGTGAACTCTCTTGAGCTCTTAGAATTCCCCTTGTATTACAAGCGCCCGCCCGACGTCACGATCGTCGTGGGACGCAACGATGAGGAGAAACGACGCCTGCAGAACTTCTTTCTTCCCGAGGACTTGAGACTCTATCTACCGCAGCGCGGGCCGATGGCTCTGGTGCGGGCCAATTGGAAGGAGAAGAGCCCCGGCGAGATCGCCCAGATCATCCAGATGGCAGCGCGCGTGGCCGCCAGCCACTTGAGCGAAAAACCCTTCGGCAACGTTCAAGCCCACTGGCGCTTCGAGAGCAGCCCCGAAACGTTCCGCATCAGCGTCAAGCCCTTCCAGTCCCCACACGAGCTGGAGGAGCACCAGCTCAAATTAGTGTGATATAATCTGTGGGGATGACGGAGGAGACTATTCTCAAAGACCTGAACCCCTATCAACGCGAGGCCGTCACGCACTACGAAGGCCCGCTCTTGATTATCGCCGGGGCGGGATCGGGCAAGACCCGCACCATCACCCATCGCATTGCTTATCTCATGGCTCATTATACAGTTCCGCCCCAGCACATCTTGGGCGTCACGTTCACTAACAAAGCCGCCGAGGAGATGAGACGACGCGTCCAACAGCTCGTGGGAACGAGTCAGACGCCTTGGATTAAAACATTTCACTCGACGGCTGCGGCGATCCTGCGCGAGCAGATTCACCAGCTGGGGGGCAGGTACAATCGCAATTTCACCATTCTCGATGAGGACGACAGCCGCACGGCCATCGCCCAAACTATCAAAGAGCTCGGCTACGGCGATGAGGGCATCACTCCCGGCTTTGTCGCTACGGTCATTGATCGGGCCAAGGACGAGCTGATCGGCCCGGAAGAGTTCGCGGGCCGCCGCGTCGGCATCTTCGACAGCTCTCTGCTCGAGCTGCTTGACCGAATCTACAAGCACTACCAGCGCCAGCTCGAAGCGAGCAACGCTCTCGATTTCGCCGATCTCATCAGACTGACCGTGCGGCTCTTCCAAGAACGATTAGATATTCTCAATCACTATCGTGATCGTTTTCGCTTTCTCGTGATTGACGAGTATCAAGACACGAACTATGCTCAATATATCTTCTCGCGGATGCTCGCGGAAAAGTACGAAAATATCTGTGTCGTCGGCGACGACGACCAGTCTATCTTCAGCTGGCGCGGGGCCGACCCGACCAATATCTTCAAATTTGAGCAGGATTTCCCACACTGCAAGGTCGTCCAGCTCAAGTCGAATTATCGCTCGACGGCGCGGATTCTGCGCGCGGCCTCCGCCGTGATCTCCAACAATCAGCTGCGAAAACCCAAAGAGCTCATAGCGGAGCGCCATGAAGGGGAGAGGCTCTATCTCTATCCCGCGCACGACGAGCACGACGAAGCTGACTTTGTCGCGCGGCAGATCTGGGAGCTGCACCACAGTAAAGACGTGCCGCTCAATCACATCGCGGTGCTCTATCGGGTGAACACGCTCTCGCGCGTGCTCGAAGAGTCTCTCCTGCGCTGGAACATCCCCTACGAGATCGTGCGCGGGTTGAAGTTTTACGAGCGTGCCGAGATCAAAGATCTCTTGGCGTATCTGAGATTTCTCTCAAATCCCCATGACGATCTGAGCTTGCTGAGAATCCTGAACAAGCCCCGGCGGGGGATCGGAGAGAAGACCGTCGCGACGCTCCAGATGCGAGCTCGCTCTGAACACTGCTCCCTCTGGGAGGCCATCGGGCGAGCGAGCGAGGACGGGGCACTGGGCAACGGCGCCCGCAAGCGTCTCCAGGAGTTCACCGATCTCATAACTAGCCTCCGAGCGTATGCCGATGCCCACAGCCCCAGCGAGCTTGCCGAAGAACTCCTGCGGCGCACGGGCTACGTCATGGAGCTGCAAGCCGACGGCCTAGAATCTGAAGAGCGCCTGGGAAATATTCGGGAGTTTATCGGATACTTAAAAGAGTTCGAGCAACACGGCGGGCTGAGGGAATTCTTAGAAGAGGTCGCGCTCATCTCCGACGCCGATACGTATTCTGGGGAGCAAGACCGCGTCGCGCTCATGACGCTGCACTCGGCCAAGGGTTTGGAGTTCGACTATGTCTTCTTAGTGGGGATGGAAGAGAACCTCCTCCCCCACGCGCGCAGCATCAAAGAGGGTACAGTTGAAGAAGAGCGTCGGCTCTGTTATGTTGGGCTGACGAGAGCTAAGGAGCGCGTCTATCTCTCGTTCACCAGCCAGCGCTCACTCTACGGCTCGATACTCTTCAACGCGCCGTCGCGGTTCATCTGGGAGCTGCCCAAGGAAGACCTTGAGGCGCCCTATC
>JBBISQ010000091.1:0-6936 GCA_037441155.1 Candidatus Fraserbacteria bacterium | reverse complement strand
CTGATCCAGGGAGAGCCCGTCCAGCGGCTGCTCTTTCCAGAGATCACTGTCATCCAGCGCAAAGAAAGGGAGGACGATAGTCGATGGACATCAAATGGATAGTCGCCCTAGCGGTGGCATTGGTGCTCGGGGTTTACGTGTTGGTGGCTCCCGGTCGAGGGCCGCAGGCGGAGCTGGTCATCGCGCAAGGCGCGGCCAATCAGATTGCCGTTGTCAGCGTGAGTTCAGGGAAGTTGACGATCGCATCGGCAGGGCCAGCGGTGCACGGCGTTGGCGTCTTGCCCGATGGGAAGACGGCCTATGCTGCGAGCTTCGGCAGCAACGAGATCACCGTGGTCGATCTCACAATGAAAAAGACGATCGCGAAGATCGACGTCGGCGGCAAAGCGCATCACATCACCGTCTGTCCCCACGGCAAGCACGTCTTCGTGCCCGTTGGCGAGACAAACTCCGTAGCCGTGATCGATCCCGCTTCTCATACTGTCATCACCCAGATCGGCGTTGGGTCATCCCCCAGCTATACCGCCTTGACCCCCGATGAAAAACTCTACGTCACCAACATGGGGGATAACACCGTTTCCGTTATTGATACCACGCAGCTGAAAGTGATCGCGACCGTAGACGTGGGGAAGAGCCCCGATCACATAGCTGTGACTCCTGACGGGCGATTCGTCTACGTCACGAACAGAGATGACAACAGCGTGAGCGTGATAGACCCAAGCACTCAGAGGGTCGTCACGACGATACCGGTAGGCAAGGGGCCACATGGGATCGCGGCAACCGAAAAATATGTATACGTGGGCAACCGTGGGGAGACGACCCTCTCAGTCATTGACATAGCGACGAGCCAAGTCGTGCGAACGGTGGAGCTGGGCACAAGCCCGGAGCACCTCACGGCCTCTGGGAGATATCTCTATATCGGAAGCAACGCTGACAAGAGCATTGTCGTCCTCGACACGGCGACGAACCGCGTCCTGAAGAGGATCAAGGTTGGCTCGGAGGTCCATCAGATTACAGTGATTGGGGCGCCCACACCGATGGAGCACCACCACGCGAGCGGCGCTGTGACTGCGGAGCCGACGCTTCCCCTAGAGTATCTCACCCGCACGAGTACAGGAGCTGGCATCGACGTGCGGGTTGTCTTTCTCACCCCGCTTCTACAGCCAGAAGCACGTCAAGAATCTCTCCGCTTCAAAGTCACTCTGGACACGCACAGCGGCGATCTCATGGGGTACGATCTCACCAAGCTGGTGACCCTGCGCACAGCGGCAGGGGCCCTCGTGCAAGAGGGCTTCACGTGGGAGCCGGAATCAGAGTCTTCACATCATCGCAGCGGTGTTTTGGAGCTGGCAAACGAGCAAGACGGGAAGCTGCTCTTCGACCAAAACACGGAATACATTGAGCTGGAGTTTAAGGAGATCGGCATTCCCTCACGGGTATTCCGTTGGGAGTTCACGGGCGAAGTTGGACCCGGTGATCGAAATGGCTCTGAAGGAGCTGAAAGCGAAAGGGCAATGTTAACTGCCCGCTACGCTGAACACGCACGAAGGGAACTCTGAAAGGGGGTGAGACGCCATGGCAGAACAAGCCCGAGATCCCGTGTGCGGGATGGCCATTGACAAAGAAAAAGCAGCGATCAAAGCGAAGTATCAGGGGCAGACCTACTATTTCTGCTCTCGGGTCTGTAAGGACAAGTTTGAAAAGAACCCGGAGCAGTATGCCCACACGAGCAGTCATGAACACCGCCACGGTGCCTAGCCATTCCCCCCGCAGGGGATAAGTTAGCATGACGGCAATCCCTGCTACTGATGAAAGTCAGAATAGAGCCTGATATGAATCATTGCCTTGAGCGGGAAATACCGGCTATGATCTTGACATGCAACAGCTACGAGTGAGCCGACGAGCATTCTTGAAAGCCGCGGCAGCCGCAGGAGCAGCTGTCACTGCGTGGCAGTACTGGCCTCGCGGCAGGGACGATCAGGCGGCGCCGGCCGCCCTCCAAGAGCGCTGGGTGAAGAGCGTCTGTCTGCAGTGCCCCGCGGGCTGCGGCATCATGGTGAGAGTCGTTCAAGACGGCCTGGGCGAGCGCGCTGTCAAAATCGAAGGCAACCCCGAGCATCCCATCAACCAAGGAGGCCTCTGTCCCAAGGGGCACATCGGGTTACAGATCTTATACGACCCTGATCGCCTCAGGGGCCCGTTACGCCGGGTGGGCAAGCGGGGCGAGGGCAAGTGGGAACCGATCAGTTGGGACGAAGCCTTGCAGATCGTCATCGAGCGCCTGAAAGATCTGCGTGAGCGGGGTGAGCCTCATAAACTTGTCATTATGAGCGGGCGTAACCGCGGGCAGATGGGCCCCTTCATTGATAGATTTCTCGCGGCTTTCGGCTCGCCCAACCACGTCAATCACTCCAGCATCTGCTCCGATGGGGCCAAGCTCGCGCATTATCTCACCCAGGGCTTCAAGCACTACGCCGCGTACGACTGGGACAATTGCAATTATCTCTTGAGCTTTGGCGGGGGCTTCGTTGAGGCCTGGCGGCCTACAGTGAGGCTCTTGCGGGCCTTCGGGCACATGCGCCGGGGCCGGCCAGTGCGCGCCAAGATCGTCCAAATCGAAACTCGTTTCTCTGTGACGGCTGCTAAAGCGGACGAATGGATCCCCATCACCCCCGGCACTGACGGCGCTTTGGCTCTAGCTATCGCCCACGTCATCGTCAAAGAGGGGCTTTATAATAAAAAATTCGTTGACGAGCACACCTTCGGCTTCGACGACTGGACGGATGAGAACGGCATCCCCCATCAGGGCTTCAAGAGGCTCATCGAAAAGTACACACCAGCGTGGGCTGCTCCGATCACGGGCGTCCCCGAAGAGACGATCGTCAGGATTGCGCGGGAGTTTGCGACCACGCCGCCGCAGATCGCCGCGGGCCAGCGCGGAGCTATGATGCAGACCAACGGCATCTATAACTATATGGCCATTCACGCCCTCAATGCTCTTGTGGGCAGCCTGGACGTCCCCGGTGGGGTCTTAGTTCAAATAGATCCGCCGCTCACCCCTTGGCCCCCAGTCGTTCAAGATGAGATCGCTCAAGCAGGCGTCAAGCAGCCACGCATTGACCATGCCGGCACCGAGCATTTCCCATTGGCGGCCACCGTCTACGCCGCCTTGCCCGACTTCATCGCGCAAGAAGATCCCTACGCCGTCGATACGCTCATGCTCTACTACACCAACCCTGCGTTCTCCAGCCCGGATGCCCTGAAATATTATGAGGCTTTCAAAAAGATCCCGTTCATCGTGAGCTTCTCGCCCTTCCTCGATGACAGCTCTCAGTACGCTGACTTAATCCTGCCCGATCATGTCTATCTAGAGCGCTGGCATGACGACGTGATCTACCCCAGTCTGGGGTATCCCGTGGTCAGCATTCGCCAGCCCGTTATAAGACCTCTCTACAAGACGATGAACGCCGGAGATGTTCTCATTAAGTTGGCCCACGGGCTCGGAGGTACGGTCAAAGAGTCCTTCCCCTGGCAGAGCTTTGTAGAAGTGATTCAATTTCGGGTGCAGGGGCTTTTTGAGTCGGGACGTGGCAACATCCGCGCCAGCAGCTTCGAAGAGTTTTGGAAGGAGTTCTTAGAGAGGGGCTTTTGGGCCGACCCGCCCTACCCCTTTGGGCAGTGGGAGCGGGTCTTCAAGACCCCCAGCAAGAAGTTTGAATTTTACTCCCAGGCGCTGATGCACAAACTAGAAGATTTCGCCAAAAAGAAAGCTGAGAAGGAAGGGCTCACCGAAGAGGAAGCGTTGGAGAGGATTCTAGCGGGCTTGAAGATCGCAGCGCGCGGGGATGAAGTCTTCATGCCCCACTACGAGGAGCCGCGCTCCATCGGCGACCCCAAAGAATACCCGCTGTATTTGAACACGTATAAACTGATGGCACATGCCGAGGGGCGCGGAGCCAATTCCCCGTGGGTTCAAGAGATCTTGGGGACCCACGTGGGCCGGCGCTGGGAGAGCTGGGTCGAGATCAATCCCGCTACAGCTCGCAGATTGGGCATCTCCGAGGGCGATTGGGTCTGGGTGGAGTCGCCCCTGGGGAGAGTGAGAGTGCGCGCCAAGCTCCATCCAGGCGCGATGCCCAACGTTGTGAACCTGCCTTTTGAGCGTGGACACAGATCGTACGGGCGCTGGGCCGTCGGCTACGGGGCCAATCACAACGAGATCTTGGCCCGCGAGTACGACTATCTGGGTGGGAACGCCGCCTTCTTCTCCACGCGGGTCAAAGTCTATAAAGCTGAGGGAAGAAGTGGGTGAGCAGAATGCCGCGCTGGGGTATGGTCATTGACTTAGATAAGTGCACGGCGTGCCAAGCGTGTGTGGTCGCGTGTCGTGCGGAGAACACGGTCCCCTTCGCCGGGCCTGAGGAGTCCGCAAAGAACCGCCCCATCTTCTGGATGGAGTTGCTCGCGGTGATTGAAGGGGAGTACCCGCGGGTGCGGGGGCAGTTCATCCCCCGACCGTGTATGCATTGTGACAACCCGCCTTGCGTGCAGGTCTGCCCCGTCAATGCGACGTGGAAGGCTGAGGACGGCTTGGTCGTTCAAGACTACGATCGGTGTATTGGGTGCCGCTACTGCATGGTCGCCTGCCCCTACGGGGCGCGCTTTTTCAATTGGTATCGTCCGAGTTGGCCCACGCCCTTGCCCCAACAACACAATCCCGACTTGAGCCCCCATCGCTTGCCTACAGGCGGCCGGCAGGGGCCGGAGGTGCGTCCTATCGGGGTGGTGGAGAAGTGCACCTTCTGTATCCATCGGCTCGAGAAGGCCAAACAGAGAGCACAAGCCGAAGGGCGCGACGTGCGTGACGGCGACTATGTCACCGCGTGCACGCAGACCTGCCCGGCTAAGGCGATCTTCTTCGGTGATCTTGACGACCCCACCAGCCAAGTCTATAAACTTTCTCGCTCGCGGCGTGCTGTTCGATTATTAGAGGAGCTGGGCACCGAACCGCGGGTCTATTATCTGTCGGGAGGGTAAGCCATGCAGCGCATCAAATCATTAGAGGGACGATTACAGCCGCTCCTGCGCATCGGACCGGGATATCTCCTTGGGGTCTTGGCCCTGCTGGCCATCGTCGGGTGGGCGGCCTATGTCTACGTGGTGCAGCAGCTCCGCTTAGGGTTGGGCGTCACCGGCATGAACACCCCCACCTATTGGGGGCTCTATATTGTGAACTTCGTCTTCTTCGTCGGCCTGAGCGCCGGAGGGGTCATCGTCGCCTCGCTCGTGCATGCTTTCAATATCGAGAAATTCAAATCCGTGGCGCGCATTGCGGAGCTGCTCGCGCTCAGCTGCTTGCTCCTGGCAATCCTCTTCATCACCCTCGACCTGGGCCGACCTGACCGGCTCTTCAATCTCGTGCGCTACGGGCGGCTAGGCTCCCCGCTCATCTGGGATGTCATCGTCATCAGCACATATCTGTTAGTCAGCATGGCCTACGGCTACTTTGGGACTCGGCTAGACCTAGTGAAGTGCCTTAAGCTCTTCCCTAGCCGAAGGTGGCTGTATCGCGTGCTGGCCCTGGGCTACATCGATGACTCCCCACGGGCTGTGGCCCGGGATCGCAAGATCTTAAAAGCGCTTGCAGTGATCGCTCTCCCCTTGGCAGTGGCCCTGCACTCCGTGACCGCGTGGATCTTGGGGCTGCTCAAGGCCAAGCCGGGCTGGCACAGCGCGCTGCTGGGACCGCTCTTTGTCATCTCGGCGACGGTCTCGGGGTTGGCTTTGGTCATCTTGGCCGTAGCGTTCGTCAAGCGTGTTCTCAAGCTTCCCATCAAAGAAGAGCTTCTCGAAGATTTGGGAAGGCTGCTAGCCCTCGCCATCCCGGTGTTGGGCTACTTTCTCTTTGCAGAGCTTTTAACGGTGACCTTTGCTGCCGAGCCGACGAAGATCGCGATCTTCGAAGAGATGATCGTGGGCAAGTGGGCACCGATCTTCTGGCTGGATTTGATCTTAGGGCTGGTGCTCCCGCTCGTGATTCTGCTCAAGCCCTCGCCGCGCCTCATCCTCGCTGGAGGAGCAGTTGCCGTTCTTGTATTAACCCCCATAGCCTATCTCTTTCCCAGGGCCTTCCCCTCCTTGCTGAGCCGCCTCTTTCCCACAGTTGCCATCCTCCCCACGTGGGTGGAGTACCCCTTGGTTTGGATCACCATCTTGGTGATCGCATTACTGGTCTTGGCTCATCCTCGCTGGGCTGCCAGCACGCGCGTCGGCGTGGCCGCCTTCTTAGTAGTCCTAGGCGTCTTAGCGGAGCGTTTCAATATCGTCGTCCCGCCAGAGCTCCATCCCCTTTTGCCGTATCCTCATGGGGTGTATAGCCCCACGTGGGTCGAGTACACTATCGTAGCCGGCGTGTACGCCTTGGGCATACTGTTCTTTGTGGTCTGCTCGAAGCTCTTCCCGCTGGTGGAGCTTGAGGAGGGCTAGGATGCAAGCTGACAGATTAAGCCGCCGGGAGTTTCTCCGGGCCCCTTGGAAATCTTTAGCAGAGACCCCTCACTTCGGGGTGGTCACGATTGATCCACAGCGTTGCACGCTCTGTGGGGCATGTGCCGATCGCTGTTCTGCCGGGGCGCTGGTGCTACAACAGTCCGAGCAGGATGCACTCACGCTGGTGTTCGATGCCGCCCGGTGCACGGCCTGTGAGGCGTGTGTGATCTGTCCGGAGCGCGCCCTCAATGTAGAGAAGATTTACGATCGGCAGCGGCAGCCTCCCTCTCCGGCGGTGTTGGTGGAGGACGAGATGGTCCGCTGCAGGGGGTGCGGGGCGAATCTGGGGCCAGCGCGCCTGCGGGCGAAAATCCATTTAGTATTAGCACAAGCAGGAGCAGGGCCGGAGTGCCCGACTTGCCGACTGCATCGAGTGGTGATGCGCCA
>JBBISQ010000090.1:0-6968 GCA_037441155.1 Candidatus Fraserbacteria bacterium | reverse complement strand
TAATCTCTCAAGCAAGCGGGTGATCGAGCATGTCCGAGGAGCTCAAAGAGACAACTGAGCCATCCCAGATGGAAGCGTTGTTAGGTGACCAAGACGTGCTGACATATTCACGCGGGGACATTCTCCGTGGGCGAGTCGTCCAAGTGAACGATCAGGGGGTTCTCGTTGACATCGGGTACAAGTCGGAGGCGCTGATGCGGCCGACAGAGCTGGCGCCCTTCCACAAAGCGCCGCTCCAACCCGGAGACGAGATCGAAGTCTTAATCACATATATTGACGAAGAAGAGGGCACGATCCACGTCTCGGAGAAGGCCGCGCTCTACGAGAAGCGCATCAGCGAGTTGGAGCGTGCCTACCGGCAGCGGCTCCCGATCACGGGCACCATTGAAGACGAGGTCAAGGACGCGGGCTATCACGTGAATCTGCTCAAATCGGGGATTCGCGCCTTTCTGCCCGGCTCGCATTTGGGCGAAGACCTGCCCCCCAATATTGAAGAGCTGCGTGGCAAGGAAGTGCCGTTTCTGATCTTAGAACTAGATCGTCGGGAGCGCAATCTGGTCGTCTCGCATCGGGAGTATCTCAAGGAGCTGGAGCGCCAGCGCAAGGAGGAGCTGTTCAGCAAGCTCCAGCCCGGCCAGGTGATCGAGGGCACGATCAAGTCCATCGTGGACTTTGGGATCTTTGTCGACGTCGGCGGCTTTGAGGGGCTGGTGCACCGCTCGGAGATCAGCTGGAAGGATATTCCCGTTGTGCCGCCCAATACGTACAAAGTCGGCGACAAGATCACCGTCAAGGTGTTGGGCGTGGACCGTGAGCGGGAGCGCATCTCGCTCTCTATTAAACAACTGCGCCCCGACCCGTGGATCGGCTTGAGGTCTCGGTACCCTGCGGGCACGAAGACCACCGGCACAGTGGTGAGCTTGACGGACTTCGGCGCGTTCGTGCGCATCGAGGAGGACGTCGAGGGCCTGGTGCACATCTCCGAGCTGTCGTGGGGGTATCCGGAGCACCCTAGAGAGGTCGTCAAGGTGGGCCAGCAAGTCGAAGTCGTCGTGCTCGACGTCAACGAGCAAGAGCGACGTGTCAGCCTCTCGATGAAGCGCGTCCAGCCCGACCCGTGGGAGAAGATCGAAGAGAAATATCCCGAGGGGAGCATCGTGCAGGGGCGGGTGACCAAGCTTGCGGACTTTGGCGCGTTTGTGCACTTAGAAGACGGTGTGGAAGCGCTCCTGCACATCTCCGAGATGAGCTGGGATAAAGTGAACAAGCCCAGCGACGTCGTCACGGAGGGGCAGGAGATCACGGCGAAGGTGATCAAATCGGACGCTTCCAAGCGCAAGATCCGGCTCAGCCTCAAAGAGCTGCAAGAAGACCCGTGGCACAAGTTCTTGGAGAGCTATTCCGTGGGTTCTATAGTCGAAGGCCCGATCACGGAGCTCAAGGACTTCGGGGCGTTCATGAAGATCACCGAGGACGTCGAGGGGCTCATCCACGTCTCGGAGATCACTGAGGAGCGCATCTCGACTCCAGCCGATGTCTTACAAGTGGGCCAGACGGTCAAGGCGCGCATCATTGGGATCAACGAGGAGAAGCGCCAGGTGCGGCTCTCCATGCGCAACGTGCACAAGCAAGAGCGCCTGGTCACGAGTGAGGACGCGGGGCACGAAGCGGTTACGATGGGCGAGCGCCTCAAGGGCCTCAAGGGTCTCAAAGAACTGCTCGAAGAGTCTTCGTAGAGCACTCGATGGACTGGCAGACCATCGGGGCAGCGGTCGGCTGTTATCTCGTCGGCTCCCTGCCCTGGAGCTATCTGGTCGCTCGTCTCAAGCGCATAGATATTCGCCAGCACGGCAGCGGCAACGTCGGCGCGACCAACGTCACCCGTGTTGTCGGGGCGGGGTATGGCGCACTGGCGCTCATAGGGGACGTGGGCAAGGGCATCTTCGCAGCGTGGCTGACGAATTTTCTCAGCGTTCCCCTGTGGCTTTCTGGCCTAGCGGTCGTTGGGCACAATTGGAGCATCTGGCTCCAATTTACCGGGGGCAAGGGCGTCGCCACGACGCTGGGGCTTCTTTTCGTCTTCTCATGGCCGACGCTGCTGGTGACGCTCCTGATTTGGTTGGTGACGGTCGCCCTCACGCGCTACGTCGCTGTCGGCTCGATGGTCGCGTTACTGTCGGTGCCCGTCGTGCTCTCTCTCTCCCAAGCGCCGTCGGTGAACTGGAAGCTTGTGGGGCTTTTTGGCGCATTAGGGCTGATGACGGTCTGGCAGCATCGCAGCAACATCCAGCGCATTCTGCGAGGCGAAGAGAGCCGGGTCTTTACGAAGTCTCGCTGAGGCGTTCGGCCATCTCCGCCATCTGCGCGAACGCCTTTGGGTCCAGCGACGCCCCGCCGACAAGCGCCCCGTCTATATTCGGCTGCTTCAGAAAATCTTTAAAATTTGCCGGCTTGACGCTCCCCCCGTAGAGAATCCGAATCTTTCGCGCGATCTCTCTCTGAGCGAGCTGGGCCAACAGCTCGCGAAGAAAGAGCGCGCTCGCTTCGGCTTCGTGAGGTTCAGCGTTGACTCCTGTCCCAATCGCCCACACCGGCTCATACGCGATCACAAGATGATCTGACAGCGTAAGCCCTTCTAGTGCCCCACGAATCTGGGTCGCAAGCACCATCTGAGTTCTCCCCGCATGACGCTCTTCTAAAGTCTCGCCCACACAAAGAATAGGGACAAGCTCAGCGTCGAGCGCAGCTTTCAGCTTTTTATTGATAAATTCGTCCGTCTCCCCGAAGAGCTTCCGGCGCTCCGAGTGCCCCACGATCACATACGAGCAGCCTAAATCTTTCAGCATGATAGGAGAAATCTCCCCCGTGAACGCCCCCTCGCGCTCGAAGAAGAGATCCTGGGCTGCAAGTTTAATCGCAGTGCCGTGCAGCTTACGCCCGACGGTCTCCAAGAGCGTAAACGGCGGCGCGAGCACGATCTCCGTCGTGCGCACTCCCCGAAGGCGCTCTGTGAAAACTCTCAGATACTCTCGCGCCTGCGCCCGCACGAAGTGCATCTTCCAGTTGGCCACGAGCAACCTGCCGCGTTCTCTCGCCATAACGCGCTATTATATCAGAATTTGCTTTCAGTCAGCAGCGTTGCTAATATTACGCTAATGGGACAACGACCGCGCCAAGGGTGGACCGAAGTCATAGGAGCTTTGGGGTTCCTAGTCGTTCTCTTCGTCTCCCTATTGGGTTGGGATACACTCTTGAATCTGATAGGAGGTCTCGCTATGCCAACTGCGCTTATCATCGTGCTGGCCATCGTCGTGCTCGTCCTGCTCAACGCGATCAAGATCGTGCGGGAGTACGAGCGCGTCGTGATCTTTCGGTTGGGACGCTTGCAAGGAGCCAAAGGGCCGGGGCTGTTCCTCATCATCCCCATTGTGGATCAGGTCGTCAAAGTTGACTTGCGCGTCGTGACGTTCGATGTGCCCCCGCAAGAAGTGATCACCCGTGACAACGTCACGGTCAACGTCAACGCGATCGTCTTCTTCAGGGTCATGTCCCCCGAAGCGGCGATCACCCAAGTCGAAGACTATCTCCAAGCGACATCGCAGATCTCACAGACGACGCTGCGCAGCGTCTTAGGTCAAGTCGAGCTTGACGAACTCTTAGCAGAGCGTGAGAAGCTCAACAAGCAACTCCAGATGATCATTGACGAGCAGACCGACCCGTGGGGCATCAAAGTGAAGGCCGTCGAGATCAAAGACGTGCGAATCCCGCAAGAGATGCAGCGAGCGATTGCTCGCCAAGCAGAAGCGGAGCGCGAGCGGCGCAGCAAGGTCATCAACGCGGAGGGCGAGCTGCAGGCCGCAACGAAGCTCCGTGAAGCCGCGGAAATTCTCACGCAAAACCCGGCATCGCTCCAGCTACGCTACTTGCAGACTCTTATAGATATCTCGTCGGAGCGCAACACGAGCACGATCGTCTTTCCGCTGCCAGTAGATCTCATGAAAGCGTTCATGGCGCGGGATGAGAAATAGCACCGGATGCTGAAGCATCCGGCTCAAGAGACGCAAGCCCGCTGAAGCGGGCTACGCCGGGATCTGTCCGGGGCGAACTACAGCGTGCTTCAGCACGCTTCCATCTGTTGAGCCGGCGACTTCAGTCGTCGGCATCAGCTTTCTCAAGAACTGCCCGGTGTACGATTCTGGCACGTGGGCGACGTCTTCGGGCGTCCCCTCGGCGACGATCTGGCCGCCGGCGTCGCCCCCTTCAGGGCCTAAATCTATAATATAATCTGCCGTCTTGATCACATCGAGATTGTGCTCGATGACGATCACTGTGTTGCCCACGTCTACGAGTCTGTGCAACACGTCGAGCAGCTTCTCGATATCTGCCAGGTGCAATCCCGTCGTCGGCTCGTCCAAGATATAGAGCGTTCGGCCGGTATCGCGCTTGCTCAGCTCTGTTGCTAATTTGACGCGCTGGGCCTCGCCGCCGGAGAGCTGCGTCGCCGGCTGCCCCAACTGAATATACCCCAAGCCGACATCGAAGAGCGTCTGGAGCTTTCTCTTAATTGCCGGATGGTGCTCAAAGAACGCTAACGCCTCTTCGACGGTCATCGCCAGGACGTCGGCAATGTTCTTCTCTCTGTAGCGAATCTCGAGGGTCTCGCGATTGTAGCGTTGGCCTTTGCACACCTCGCAGGGGACGTAGACATCGGGCAAGAAGTGCATCTCGATTGTGATCAATCCATCGCCCTTGCAGGCCTCGCAGCGTCCCCCCTTGACGTTGAACGAGAACCGGCCGGGCTTGTAGCCTCGGGCGCGCGCTTCGGGCACCATCGCGAAGAGCTTTCGAATCTCATCAAACAGCCCGGTGTATGTCGCAGGGTTGGAGCGCGGCGTGCGCCCAATGGGCGATTGGTCTATTTCAATGATCTTGTCTATCTGCTCGAGCCCCACGATCGCGTCGTGCTCGCCGGGGCGCTCGACTACATAACCCAAGCGCTGCGCCACACCGCGATAGAGAATATCGTCAATGAGCGTGCTCTTGCCAGAGCCTGACACCCCTGTGACGCAGACGAAGACTCCAAGGGGGATCTTCATCGTGAGGTTCTTTAAGTTATGCTGGCGCGCGCCTACGATCGTTAGGAAGCCCTTGGGCGTTCGGCGCTTTGTCGGCACAGCGATCTGGCGCCGCCCGCTCAAAAACTGCCCAGTGATCGAGTGGGGATTGGCGCAAATCTCTTCGACGCTGCCTGTGGCGACGATAGCGCCCCCCTGCTTGCCCGCTCCCGGCCCGATGTCCACGATGAAGTCGGCCTCCCGGATCGTCTCTTCGTCGTGCTCGACGACGATCACGGTATTGCCCAGATCGCGCAGCCCTTTCAGGGTCTGGAGCAAGCGCACGTTGTCTCTCTGGTGCAACCCGATGCTCGGCTCGTCTAAGATATACAAGACGCCCACCAACCCGGAGCCGATCTGCGTCGCCAAGCGAATGCGTTGGGCTTCGCCGCCGGCGAGCGTCCCGGCTGGTCGGTCGAGCGTCAGATACTCCAGCCCAACGTCAATGAGGAACTTCAGCCGGGTTTTGATCTCTTTGAGGACCTGATGGGCAATGAGCCTCTCGCGCTCCGTCAGCTCCAGCTCGGAAAAGAATCTGTAAGCGTCCTTCACGGAGAGCGCGCAGACGTCCATGATGTTCTTCCCGGCAATGGTCACAGCGAGGCTTTCTGGGCGCAGGCGCTTCCCCCGACAGTCCGCGCAGGGGCGCTTGCTCATATACTGCTCGATCTCCTCGCGGGCCCAGTCAGACTCAGCTTCACGATAGGACCGCTCGAGCGCCGGAATCAGCCCTTCATAGTAGTCCATAAAGTAGCGCGTCCGCCCGTAGCGATTCGTATACGGGAACGTGATGGGGATGCCATCTGTTCCATAGAGCAAGACGTCAAGCTGCTCGTTGGACAGCTTTCCCAAGGGCTTCTCCGGGTCGATCTTGTACATCTTGCAGACGCCAAAGAGCACCCCCCACAGCCATTTGCTCTGACGCTCAGCCCAGGGGATCAGTCCCCCGTCTTTCAGCGATTTCTTCGGGTCAATGACCCGTTCTGGGTCTATTTCCATCTTGAAGCCCAGGCCGGTGCAAGTGGGGCACGACCCAAAGGGACTGTTAAACGAGAAGAGCCTCGGCTCGATCTTCTCGTAGCTGATCCCACACTCAGGACAGGCGCACTGCTCGCTGAAGAGAATCTCTCTCTTCTGCTCGACGACGTCTACGAGCACCAGGCCGTTGGCTTTTCTGAGCGCTGTTTCGACGGCGTCAGCGATCCGGTTCTTGATGTCGCGCTTGACGACAACGCGATCGACGACGACCTCAATAGAGTGTTTCTTCTTCTTATCGAGGGCGATCTCGTCAGCAGACAGATCTTTGATCTCGCCGTTGACGCGGACGCGGGCGAAGCCTTCGGTGCGCAGCTCTTCAAAGACTTTCTTGTATTCGCCCTTGCGCCCACGCGCGATCGGCGCGAGAATTTGAATCTTCGTGCCTTCACCCAGCTCGAAGATCTGATCGACGATCTGTTGCGCCGTCTGCTGCGCGATGGGGCGCCCGCACTGATAGCAATGGGGCTTGCCAATGCGCGCAAACAGCAGCCTCAGATAGTCATAGATTTCGGTCACCGTGCCCACGGTCGAGCGCGGGTTCTTATGAACTGTCTTTTGATCTATGGAGATCGCCGGAGAAAGCCCTTCGATGAAATCGACGTCGGGCTTGTCCATCTGACCCAAGAACTGCCGCGCATACGCTGATAGAGATTCCACATAGCGTCGCTGGCCTTCCGCGTAGATCGTATCGAAAGCGAGCGAAGACTTTCCCGACCCGGAGATCCCGGTGAAGACGATGAATTTATTTCTAGGCAGCTCTAGATCTATATTTTTGAGGTTATGCTCTCGCGCGCCGCGAATGATGATCTTGTCCGT
>JBBISQ010000089.1:0-7031 GCA_037441155.1 Candidatus Fraserbacteria bacterium | reverse complement strand
AGGTGCGCGAGCAAGAAGTCGCGTATATTGCGCGGTCGCTGAAGGGCCTGGCGCGCGAGCTGAACATCCCCGTGGTAGCATTATCGCAACTGTCGCGGGCGCCGGAGCGGCCGCCGCGGCGGCCGAGACTGTCAGACTTGCGCGAATGCGTGACCGGTGACACCTGCGTGATTGACGGGAAGACTGGCGATTTGGTAGAAGTCCGAAGCATCCGTCCAGGGATGGCCGTGATTGCGCTCGATCGCGGGCAACGTCTACGCCCAGCGAGGGTTCTCGACGTCATTCCCAAGGGTGTCAATCGTGTATACAGAGTGCGCGTGCAGACAGGACGTGAGATTCGCGCGACTGCAGCGCATCCGTTCTTGACCCCGGCAGGATGGCGCCCTTTGCGAGATTTGGTTCCAGGGGATTTGATCGCGACGATGCGGTCTGTCACACTCCCTGGGGAACCGCGTCCATCAGAGCTCTGTCGCTTCTTGGGATATCTGGCCGGTGATGGCACATATCTGCGCCATTGTGAAGTCGGGTTTATTAACTCCGATCCCGCTTTGGTTCAAGACGTTGTTGACATTGCGCAGAAGCACTTTGGTGTAGAGATCTCCGCACGGCAGCGTTTTACAAGCACGCAAGTGACGTTCGTCAAGAAGAATGCTCGAGGTTACGGGCAGCCTTATGGAAATCCCGTGCGGAATTGGCTGCGCGAGCTGGGACTTGTGGGGCAACGCTATGACCAGAAGAGTGTTCCCAGGTGGGTTTTAACTGCTGACGCTCACGGCATTGCGGAGTATCTGGCAGGTCTTTTCGCTACTGATGGGAGCATAGTGCACAAATCGGAAGGGTATTGGGATGTGAAATTGTGCACGACAAGCCTGCGGTTAGCTCAGCAGACCCAGTATCTGCTGGCTCGCTTGGGCATTGTGGCAGGGATAGCATCAGGCTATAGGAGCGCAAAGGCCACGTGCCCTCTGTATACGGTGTATGTGTCGCGCAGCGGAGATAACCTGAGAAAATTTGCCTTGTGTATTCCCTTGCGAGGGAGAAAGGCTGTATTAGCTCAGAAGCTTCTCCTTTCCATGCCGCGCCAGCAGACCAATAGTGGTCTTGAAGCCTTGCCTCCTCTGGTCTCTCTCTGGATCAATCAACGGCGTCAGGAGCAGGGCCTTTCTCACGCAGCCCTAGGGTATCGCGGAGTCGGAAAGCGTATCTCTCGCTCACGTGCAGTTGCCGTTGCTGCACGATTAGGCGATCCATTATTGCATCAGTGGGCCACTAGCGATCTCCTATGGGAGAGGATTGTATTGGTCACCCCTGAGGGTGAAGAGCCGGTCTGGGATTTGGTCGTAGAAGATGTGCATAATTTTGTTGCTAATGGGATAGTCGTTCACAATTCTGGAGAGATCGAGCAGACGGCCGACGTCGTGCTCTTCTTGTATCGCGAGGACTCTGGCAGCGAAGAGAGCACTGAAGAAGAATCTCAGGGGCAGCCGGCGGCCCCGCTGGTCCACCCGACCGAGATCATCATTGGGAAGCAACGCAACGGGCCGACAGGGTCTTTTGAGCTGCTCTTCCATCGCGCGTACACAAGCTTCGAGGAGCATTACGTCGGGGAGGACGGGGGACCGACATTCTAGGGTGTCCTTGCTCTCTCCCCAGGAGATGCGCTATAATCTCGATAAATTCTGTTGCTCTGGAGGGTGCGATGCAGTCCGAAGTCTTGCTCGAAGTGCGCGACTTGGTCAAGGACTTTGGCGGCCTGCGCGCGGTCAATCGCTGTTCTCTGTCTGTCAAGCGCGGCACGATCACGGGGCTGATCGGCCCCAATGGCGCGGGCAAGACCACGCTGTTTAATCTCATTACGGGCTTTTACAAGCCCGATGGCGGGCGGGTCATCTTCCGCGGGGAAGATATTACGGGCTTGCCGGCGCATCGCGTCTTTCACAAAGGGCTGTGCCGCACCTTCCAGATTCCCAGGGAGTTCAAGCAGATGACGGTCTTGGAGAACTTGATGCTCGTGCCGGCATCTCAGCGCGGGGAGAATCTGTTCTACTCATGGTTTCTGCCGGGGCTTGTCCGCCGCCAGGAGGCGGAGATCCGCGACAAAGCATTAGCTGTCTTGGAGTTCGTCAACCTCATTCACCTCAAAGACGAGTACGCGGGGAATCTCTCCGGGGGTCAGAAGAAATTATTGGAATTAGCGCGCACGCTGATGGCTGACCCGCAGATGGTCTTGCTCGACGAGCCGGGTGCGGGGGTCAACCCGACGCTGATGAAGCAGCTGGTCGCCAATATTGAGAAGCTCTGCTACGAGCGCGGCGTGACGTTCTTATTAATTGAGCACGACATGGACCTGGTGATGAACTTGTGCAACCCCGTGATCGTGATGAGCAACGGGGAGAAATTAGCTGAGGGCACTCCTCAGGAGATCCAGCGTGACGAGCGCGTACTTGAGGCGTATCTTGGGAGCCAATATCGCGCGGTGATGGAGTAAGCATGGCACTGCTAGAGGCGCGGGGGATCGTCTCCGGCTACGGGGGAATGGAGATCCTGCACGGGGTCTCTCTGAGGGTTGAGCCGGGGCAGATCGTGACGATCATTGGGCCCAACGGGGCGGGCAAGAGCACGCTGCTCAAGACGATCTTCGGGCTGTTATCGGTCAAAGCTGGGAGCGTGACGTTCAATGGCACGGAGATCACGGGCTGGAGCCCGGATCGCATCGTGCGGCTGGGGATGTGCTTTGTGCCCCAAACGGAGAACGTCTTCCCCTCGCTGACAGTGCAAGAGAACTTTGAGATGGGGGCGTTCATTCGCACCGACGACTATCGGGGCCGGATGGAGGAGGTCTTTGAGTTCTTTCCGGACTTGAAGGCGCGGCGGCACGTGAAAGTGGGGGCGCTCTCTGGGGGGCAGCGCCAGATGGTGGCGATGGGCCGAGCGTTGATGCTCGACCCCAAGCTCTTATTATTAGACGAACCCAGCGCGGGGCTCGCCCCCAAGATGGTCGAGCTGATCTTTGAAAGAATAAAAGAGATTAATAAGTCTGGGGTCGCGGTCGTCATGGTCGAGCAGAACGCCCGCGAAGCCTTGAAGTTCTCCGATCACGGGTACGTGTTGGCTTCTGGGGAGAATCGTTTTGACGACACCGGGCCAGCGCTCTTACAGAACGAAGAGATCGGGCGGTTGTATTTGGGTGGGTGAGAAATGCTCGAGCTGACCGTCTACGGGATCATCTATGGCAGCATCATCGCGCTGGGCGCGATTGGGCTCACTCTGATTTACGGGATTTTGCGGTTTGCCAACTTCGCCCACGGGGATCTCATGAGCGCCGGCGCGTATCTCGTGCTCTTTCTGATTCACGTGGTCTTTCCCGTCTTAGGGGTGCCGCAGGAACGGTTCGGGGGAACGAGCTTCGGCTGGCCGTTGATCTTAGCAATGCCCCTCTCTGCCGTGATGACGGCGCTGCTCGCGATTGCTCTCGATCAGATCTTTTATCGTCCGTTGCGGGCGCGCCGCGCCAGCCCGGTCATCGTAGCCATGGCTTCTTTAGGAACAGCCTTCATCGTGCGCAATCTCATCTATATCTTCTGGGGGCCGGATAAGATCAATTACTTTCCTGGGCTGTATCGCCCGGCGTGGCAACTCCCCTTGGATATCCGCATCCGGCCCGATGAGCTGATCATCGTCGTGCTGGCACTCTCCCTCGTCGCGCTGGTCTATCTCTTCTTGCAGAAGACGAAGCTGGGCAAGGCCATGCGGGCGACGGCCGACAATCCCGATCTGGCCCGCGTGACGGGGATCAACACCGAGCAAGTGCGTCTCTGGACGTGGGGGATCGGGGCGGGGTTAGCAGCGGTCGCAGGGATCATGTACGGGGTGAACGCCCAGCTCTACCCGGAGATGGGCTGGGGATTTCTGCTCCCGCTCTTTGCTGCTGCCGTGTTGGGGACGGTGGGGAACCCCTACGGCGCTTTGATCGGGGGGCTGGTGATCGGGATTGTGCAGCGGCTTTCGACAGAATGGCTCAACCCGGCCTATCAGCCGGCGGTCGCCTTTCTCGTCTTGATTATAGTGCTTTTGGTGCGCCCGCAGGGCCTCTTTGGAGGGAGATCGTGATGGAGCTCACGCGCCTCATCGTGTCGGCGACTTTTGGAGTGCTGGGGGGATGGCTGTGGAGTTTCTTTGGGCGCTCGGTGACAGCGCGTCTTGGGTTGGCCCTTGTGGGTGCGGTGCTCTTGGGCGTGACGATGCTCTTTGCCCCTGGGGAGTGGGTGGCGTATCTGTTGGCCCCGGCGATTACGGCCTGTCTCTATGCGGTCTTGGCGCTGGGGCTGAACATCCAGTGGGGACTGACCGGGCTTTTCAATATCGGGGTGGCGGCGTTCTTTGCCGTGGGGGCGTTCACGTCAGCGCTGATCACGAAAGCGATGCCCACGGGGCTTGCTGCTGAATACACTAAGCAGCTCTTCGGGCTCAATCTTCCATTTATCTTCGGGGTGCTTGGGGCGATGCTCGTCAGCGGGGTGATCGCGCTGCTGATCGGTCTGCTCACGCTGCGCCTGCGTGAAGACTATCTGGCGATTGCGACGATTGGGATCTCTGAGTCGTTGCGGCTGGTCTTTCAGAATGAGCGCTGGCTGGCCAACGGCCCGCAGCCGTTATCGGGGATCCCAAAGCCCTTGTTCTGTCTGGTCGAAGACCCTCCGTGTGCCTGGCTGCCCGGTTTTCTGAAGGAGCTGCTGGCGCCCTTGGACTCGCGCGACTACGACGTGATCTTGCTCGTCATGCTTGTGTTGTCCCTGATCTTTATCTTTTGGGTGCTTCAGCGGGTCACGTGGTCGCCGTGGGGGCGAGTGTTGCGCGCGATCCGCGAGGATGAATGGGCGACGAGTGCCTTTGGCAAGAACGTCTTTGCGTTTAAAGTCCAAGCGTTCGTCTTGGGAGCGTGTGTGATGGGCATTGGCGGAGCTTTGTTTACGGCATCGGTGAGCACTATTGACTTTGGGCTCTTTCATCCGATGAGCTATACGTTCATGATCTGGGTGATGCTGATGGCTGGGGGATCGGGCAATCACAAGGGCGCGGTCTTTGGGGCGTTTGCCATCTGGGCCATCTGGATGGGCACGACGTTTCTGAGCGATGCTCTTGTGCCGTTTCAGTTCAAGACGCAGGTCTTCTACGTGCGGTATCTGTTGGTTGGGGTCTTGCTCTTAGCGATCTTGCTCTTTCGGCCGCAGGGGATTCTCCCAGAAGAGAAAGGGCAAAAATAAAAGCACGAGCGGGAGCCCGTAGGCCCCCGCTCGCCAACTCCGTTCTTTAGAAGCCTTTCCCCTCCCACTTTAGGGGAGGGGCTAGGGGAGAGGTCTACTCAGGCGGAACTTGCTTGACCAGCGTGATCGTCTTGATACCGCCCTCGGCATCCTTGTTGTATTGCCAGATCTCGATGGGTGAGACGACGTCGCCCGCGGCGTCGAAGTCCAGTGCGCTGCCCGCGCCCTCGTAATTGATATCTTGCTTCCCTTTCAACGCATTGAGCGCTGCCACAAACTCTGCGACTCCCACGGCCGTGCCTGGCGAATTGCTCACGGGGCGCAGGTTATCCCGCACAATTGTGCCGGTAATCTCCCTGACCCCATCGGCTATAGCCTTGGCTGCTGCCAAACCGAGCGCCGCCACCGCATCGTAGGTTGTGTCAATATACGGGATCGGCGGGATGTCACCGTAGACCTTCTTGAACTCCTCCTCGAACTTCTTAGCACTGGGGTTCTCAGGATCAGCGGCGGCCACCGTCCCGTAGAAGCCATGCAAGATGTCGAAGCCGAGCGCTTTGATCATGTCCGCGGACTTCGTGCCATCCACGAACAGGAAGCTCTTGTACTTCAAGACCTCGACCGCTTCCTTCAGATAGACGTTGGCGTGGCCGGGGTAGCTGATCGCGACAAGCACATCGGGCTTGCCTTCGAGTGCCTTGCGCAGCTCGGCAGCGTAGCTGGGCTGGGCCTCCTCAGCATGGGGGACTTGCGCGAGCACCTTGCCGCCGCGCTTCTCAAACGACTTGGCGAAGCGATCGCTCAAGCCCTGCCCATAGGGGTTGTTGACGTACATTGTGGAGGCTGTCTTGAACTTGACGGGAGCTTCTTTGATCTCACCCGCGGCGAGCATCGCGAGCACGACCCCTTGGAGCGCATCGGAAGCCGTCGAGCGGAAGAGATAGTCATCATCGGGTTCGACCGTCAACAAGGGTGAGGTCGAGGCCGGCGAGATCTGCGGGACTTTGAAGGGCTTGGAGACCTCGCGGGCAATCGCCAGCGACGCGCTGCTGGCTAGGCCGCCCACAAGCCCCACGGCCTTGTCTACGGTGACCAGCTTCTTCGCTCGGTCCACGACTTGGGCGAAGTTGGGGAAGCCGGGGTCCTCGTGGACGAGTTTCACAATGGGGCCGCCGAAAACCGCCTGAGCGGCTTCGTTGAGGTGCTTGGCAGCGAGATCAGCGCCCTTGCGCTCCGCCGGGCCGAATTCTGCTAATGGGCCGGTCGAGTCCAACAGCGTCCCGATCGTCACGACCGGGGGCGGCTGGGCGAAGATCGGCCCACGCAACACCCCGCTCAATGCCGCCGTCCCGACAGCTAGACCAACGCCCTTCAAGAATGTGCGGCGTTTGAGAGCTTTCATAGTCTAGAGAACCTCCTTGTGCTTTTGGTGTAAGAGCCGTCGAGCACCGAACGCAATACTACACCCGCAATCCCCCATTTGTATTGTGCTTAAACCACCTCCTGGCACGCAGTTTTGGCAAGCTTCTTTTTTGGCGCTCGACGGCCTCGCGTTAGGCGAATTATAGCGTTGGCCCCCTCTCCAAGTCAAGACCCACTCGTTTTTGATTATTCTGATGGCATTTCCAAACGGATCGTCCGAATTGTGCCGTTGGTATACTGCCAAATCTCGATCGGGGTGATTACGTCGCCGTGGGCGTCGAAGTTGACCGCACCGGCGGCTCCTTCGTAGTCTATCTCGTTGTTCTCCTTGAGCGCTTGAAGGGC
>JBBISQ010000088.1:0-7098 GCA_037441155.1 Candidatus Fraserbacteria bacterium | reverse complement strand
CCCAGCGCCGCAAACGGGAATTTCCCAGTTATAGTCTTATATCCCGCCTGCTGGGCTTCGGCCTCGCTCAGCCCCGCATAGGCGATCTCCGGGTCGGTGAAGATCACCGCGGGGACGGTCCGCCAATCCGCAGCGCTCTTGAGCCCACACAGAGCTTCAGCCGCGACAAGCCCCTCGTGAGAGGCCTTGTGCGCCAACAGCGGCGGCCCCGCGACATCGCCGATCGCGTAGACGTGCGGATTGCTCGTGCGCATCTGGGCATCTACTTTGAGAAAACCCTTCGCGTCAGGCTGCACCCCGAGTCTCTCTAAGCCCAATTCCGGCGGCGTGTTCGGCCGGCGCCCCACGCTGACCAAGACCTTCTCTGCTGAAAGCCTCACTTCCCCCTCAGGCGTCTGCACCACAAGCTGTGCCTCGCCCTTGCCCTTCTTCAGTCCTTTTGCTTGGGACTTGAGATAGACCTCCATCTTCAGCTCTTTGACCTTGCGCATGACAAAGCGCGTCAGCTCCGGATCAGTCCCCGGCAAAAGACTCTCTAACATCTCGACGATGGTGACCTTCGTGCCGAACTTGGCATAGACCATCCCCAGCTCCAGCCCGATATACCCGCCGCCAATGACTATCAACGATTCGGGCAGCTTCTTCAGCGCCAGTGCTCCCGTCGAGTCAATCACCGTCTCGCCGTCTATCTCCAAGCCGGGAATCGTAATGGGAACAGATCCCGTCGCGATGATGCAGTCTTGGAACTCAATCGTCTGGGTGCCGTGCTCGCTCTCGACTAAGCACTTCTTCGCTGAAGTAAACGTCGCCTTGCCCTTGATGACGGTGACGCCGTTGCCCTCGCACAGCTGCTTCACGCCTCCGGTCAGTCTTGTGACCACGCTCTCCTTCCACGCTTGGAGACGTTCCAAATCTATCTGAACTTCTTTGGCGGAGATACCGAACGCCTCGGCGCGCTGAATCTTCTCATACAGATAGGCTGCATAGATCAGGGCCTTGGAAGGGATGCAGCCGACGTTGAGGCAGACGCCGCCCAGCTCGTCCTTTTCGACGAGCGTTACGTCCTTGCCCAACTGGGCAGCTCGAATAGCCGCGACGTAGCCTCCCGGCCCGCCGCCCACGACTAACAGATCTGTTCCCGTGGCAATCTCGCCGACGACCATGACCGATCAACTCCCTTAAAAGCTCAACACCTTCTCAATGCCCTTCTTCACTCGTCCGGCATCGGGCAGATAGTACTGTTCCATCGTGAGATAGGGGATGTGCGTGTCATATCCCGTGACACGCACCACTGGGGCTTGCAAGTGCAAGAGCAATCGTTCCGTGATGAGCGCCGTCAGCTCCGAGCTCACGCTGCACGTTCTGGGAGCTTCTTGAACGATCACCGCGCGCCCCGTCTTTGAGACCGACTTGAGAACGGTCTCGATGTCCAGCGGCGCCAGCGTGCGCACGTCTACCAACTCCACGCTGACACCCTCAAGCTGGTCAAGGGCTTGCAGACAGATTCTCACCATCGCCCCCCAGGAGATCACCGTGACGTCCGTGCCCTCACGGACAATGTGAGCTTTGCCGATGGGCACGGTGTAGTCGCCTTCAGGGACTTCTTGGCGAAACGCACGATAGAGTCGCTTCGGCTCAAAGAAGATGACGGGATCGGGATCTCGTATCGCGGCGATTAAGAGCCCCTTGGCGTCGTAGGGATTTGACGGGATGACGACCTTCAAGCCCGGCGTGTGAACATAGTACGCTTCCGGGGCTTCGGAGTGATGTTCGAGAGCGCGAATGCCGCCGCCGTAGGGCACGCGAATGACTAAGGGCACGTGGAACCGCCCGCGGGATCGCCAGCGAATCCGCGCGGCGTGCGAGACGATCTGATCGAACGCCGGGGGCAGAAAGCCATCGAACTGAATCTCGGCGACGGGCTTGAGCCCGTTGAGGGCCATGCCAATCGCCGTCCCGATGATCCCTGATTCAGCCAACGGCGTGTCAATGGCTCGATCGGGCCCGAACTCTTGGTAAAGACCTTCCGTCGCCCGGAAGACGCCGCCGTTGACGCCGACGTCCTCACCCATCACGAGCACCGTTGGGTCGCGGCGCATCTCCGTCTTCAGGGCGTCATTAATCGCTTGGACTAGGGTCATGTGGGGCATGGGGATCACTCTCTCAGTAGTTGAGCACTCTCTCTATGCCCCGCAGGCAGCGTCCCACATCGGGCAAATAATAATCTTCCAGGCGCGCCTGAGGGATGATCGTATCGGGGCCAGTGACGCGCATGATCGGGGCTTTCAAATACTCAAATGTCTTGTCGTTCACCAACGCGGCCAGCTCAGCGCCAAACCCACAGGTCTTGGGCGCCTCGTGCACGATCACGACTCGCCCGGTCTTTTTCACCGACTCGATCACAGTCTCAACGTCCACGGGAACGATTGTGCGCAGATCAATCACTTCGACGCTGACGTTCCGGGCAGCCATCTTCTCGGCGGCGCGGAGAGCGATGGGCATCATTGCTCCCCAGGCGATCACCGTGACGTCGGAACCCTCGCGAGCAACGCGAGCCTTCCCGATGGGAACGATATAATCTTCTTCAGGGACTTCAGCGCGGAACGCGCGATAGAGTCTCTTTGGTTCCAAATAGATGACGGGATCGGGATCTCGTATCGCGGCAATCAAGAGCCCCTTGGCGTCGTAGGGATTTGACGGGATGACGACCTTCAAGCCCGGCGTGTGCGCGTAGTGCGCTTCGGGACTTTCAGAATGGAGCTCTGGGCCGCGAATACCGCCGCCGTAGGGCGCACGAATGACTAAGGGCACGTGGAACCGCCCGCGGGATCGCCAGCGAATCCGCGCCGCGTGCGAGATGATCTGATCGAACGCCGGGGACAGAAAGCCATCGAACTGAATCTCGGCGACGGGCTTGAGCCCGTTGAGGGCCATGCCAATCGCCGTCCCAACGATCCCAGCTTCGGAGAGCGGGGTATCAATCGAGCGATCCGGTCCGAATTCTTTATACAGGTTCTCCGTGACTCGGAAGACGCCGCCGTTGACGCCGACGTCCTCGCCCATCACGAGCACCGTTGGGTCGCGGCGCATCTCCGTCTTCAGAGCATCGTTGATCGCTTGGACGATATTGAGCTGGGGCATGGCTACTCGTGCGGCAGGTCGCCGCCGTGTTCGGCTAAGTAGTCTTTCAGCTCTTGGAGCTGTTCTTTGAGGTTCCACGGCATCTCGGCGTACATATATTTGAAGATCTCCTCGACGTCGCGCTGGGGCAGGGCCTCGTATTGGGCGACCGCTTGGGCGATCTCGGTCTTGGCCTCCTCGAGAAGCTTCGCCTCGTCATCGGCGCTCCACAGCCCCTGCTTCTCCAGGTAGAGTCTCAAGCGCTTGATGGGGTCCTTCTGCTTCCACATCTCGACTTCGTCGGCGGGGCGGTAGCGCGTCCAGTCGTCGGCCGTCGTGTGGTGCGTCAACCGATAGGTGACGGCTTCGATCAGGGTCGGCCCGCCGCCGTCGCGCGCCTTCTCCAGCGCGTCCTTGGTCGCTTTGTAGACAGCGAAGACGTCGTTGCCGTCGACCTGGACCCCTTCAAAACCATAGGCAATGGCCTTCTGGGCGATCGTTTCGGAGGCGGTCTGTCTGGTGCGCGGCACGGAGATCGCGTACTGGTTATTTTGGCAGAAGAAGACCACGGGGACTTTGAAGACTCCCGCGAAGTTCAGCCCCTCATGGAAATCGCCCTCGGAGGTAGCCCCGTCGCCAAAGTACACGATAGCGCACGATCGTTCGCCCCTGAGCTTGGCGGCCCAGGCGGCTCCGGTCGCGTGCAAGATCTGAGTAGCAATCGGGACGCAGACCATAAAGTTTCTGATGCCCTCAGGGACGCGATTCCCCTCTTCGTTGCCCCCCCAGAAGGTGAAGAGCTGGACCCAGCTCTGGCCGCGCATGGCGAGCACGGCGTGCTCGCGGTAACTGGGGAAGACCCAGTCTTCGGGCTTAAGGGCATAGGCGCTGCCCACTTGGGCAGCCTCTTGCCCCAGCAGGGGCGCGTAGGTGCCCAAGCGTCCTTGTCTCTGTAATGCCAAGGCGCGCTCGTCGAAGGTGCGCGCCAGCACCATCCAGCGATAGAGGGCTTTAAAATCGTGGGGCTTCAGCCCCAACTCGACGACGTCGTTGGGGTTGGCCATGCCGTCCGGCCCCAGAATCTGAATGAACGGAACGAGCGATTCACGCTGCAGAGTCGCTTTGGCTGCCATGATGTGGGGCTCCCTCCTTAGAGCTGAGCAAGCTTTTCACGAAAAACTCCCCGGCGCGATAGCTGCTACGCACCAAGGGCCCAGAAGCCACATAGCGAAAGCCCATGGCTTCGCCGATCTCCTTCCACTGGGCGAACTTGTCCGGGTGGACGTATTCCACGACTTCGAGGTGTCGTGGGCTGGGGCGCAGATACTGCCCGATGGTGAGAATATCCACGCCGACGGCGCGAAGATCCCGCATCGTCTGGAGAATCTCTTCGTCGGTCTCGCCCAGCCCGACCATGATCGAAGATTTCGTATATCGTGCGGGATCGAGCTTCTTGATGGTCTCTAAGACCGTCAGAGATTGACGGTAGGTAGCTCGTCGGTCGCGGACTTTGGGAGTGAGCCGCTCCACGGTCTCAATGTTATGGTCAATCACATTGGGTTGGGCGTCCACGACCTTCTGTAAGGCTTCTCTATCGCCGCGGAAGTCGGGGATGAGCACTTCGACGAGGGTCGTGGGGGTCTTGTGCTTGATGGCTCGGATTGTCCGAGCGAAGTGCTCGGCGCCGCCGTCGGGCAGATCGTCGCGGGCGACGCTGGTCAAAACTATATAATCCAAGCCCCATTCGCTCACGACCTGGGCGACCTTCCACGGCTCTAACGGGTCGAGATAGCCGTTGGGATGCCCGCTGGTGACGGCGCAGAATCTGCACCCACGGGTGCAGACGTCGCCCATGAGCATAATAGTAGCCGTGCCGCTGCCCCAGCACTCGTGGACGTTGGGGCAGTGGGCCTCTTCACAGACGGTGTGCAGGCCGTACCGACGCAGTGTCTCTTTGATAGCGATATAATTATGGCCCGCCGGTGGCCGAATCTTCAGCCACTCGGGTTTGGTGCGCGTTGTGACCGCGATAGTGCCTCACTCCCTTGATAGCTAGAGTCTGAAGCATTATAAGGAGTGAAAGGGAGAGTTGCAAAGGTTGGTAAGCCACGTATCTGTCAGTTCTATCGGCGGAGTTCCTCAGCCTTGGGCAGATAAAACACCGCTCCGTTGAGAGCTTTGAGCGTCTGCTCCGCAGGCCCGCGCTCGTCGAACGCCAGATCAACACCAAATTCACTGGCGCCCTCAGTCTCCATCAGCCCCGCGTCCACGTCGTACTTCACGTTCAGGGGAATATAGACATTAAAGAGCGTGCGCAGCTCGTTCCCGCGCCCATCATAAACCGCCCCTTGATAGATGACAAACTGCAATTTAGGGCTCCAGAAGCGATACCCAAACTCCACCGCGAGCTTGGCGTAGTTGCCCTCGCTCGTCTTGACGTAGATGACCGTCCCCTGGATCTTGCCGGTGTCGCCGTTGTGCGCGTCGAGCTCTGTGCGCGTTAACTCAGTTCTCTCGTAAGAAGCGCGCTGGAGCGCGGAAAACGCGATCTCGCCGAACCCGAGCTGATGGGCCAAGAGGAGCGCCTGCACCAACGCGATCACGAGCGCTAGCGCAATAGCCGCCCCAAGCACGACTAGCAACCGTCCGTAGGTGAGGCCCTTGCGACGCGGTCTCTCCATGAGCTACTTCTTCTCGATGCGCACAAACTTCTCGTTCACTTCGGTGACAACCCCGTCAATGCTCGCGTGGTGCGCCACGCTCAAGAGACTAAAGTCATTGATCGGGCCATCTAAGGGCTTAGCGACCGGATCGCCGATCTTGACCCTGTCGCCGACTTTCACGGTGGGGATGCTGGGCTTGCCCTTGGGGCCGTCTTGGTGCATAAAGATCTTGACTCGCGTCACCCTGTCGCGGATGTCTAAGACGTCCGCGGGCGTGGGGTGCCAGTCTAAGTAGCGTTCTAACCCGAGCTTCTTCATGGCTTCGGGGAGCGTATCATCCCACGTTGGGGCAGGCTGGCCCGGGAGGGGTCTGAGGCTCACCTGATCGGCAACGTATTTCGCTGCTTCGATCACTAAAAAGCCGTTGGTCTTCTTGGTCACGGCGTGCTCGCCGACGTTGACCCTGTCGCCCATCAGTGGGCCGCCATCGAGCACGGCTAATTTATTATATCGCGTCGTGTCCACGCCGATCATCGCCAAGATATCTATCAGATACGTGCCGACGGGGGCGAGCACGACGGTCTGCTTGGCGACCTCCCCGTAGACGTTCAAGTATTTTTCGGTGACGGGCTTGCCCTGAAAGAGCGCGCGGTACATATTATAAATCGTCTCGACGTTGTTGACCGTTACCCCGACGTGCAGGGGGATCTTGCCCGGCGGGACCTCCTGCCCCGTCACAGATTTGGTTAACCATTTCTCCTCGCCCATACCATAAATACTGGGCGTGTAACGGATGTCGAAGCCGTATCTTTCCCGAAGCGGCTCCAAGAGCTTCTTGTCCTTTTCTTTGGCCCCAATGAAGATCTGCTCAAAGCCGAAGATCTTCTTCAGTGCCGCGAAGACCTCGACGAAGGCGTCGGCTTGGCTGATCAGAAGAATCTTGTCGGCTTCGTAGCCGGGTTCGCCCTCCTCGGCGTTGACGATGAGAGTCTTCGTCGGGGTGAGATATTTAAAGTACGTGGGGAAACCGGCGCCACCCGCGCCGATCAGCCCCATCTCGCGAAAGAGTTTGACCGCGTCTTCCCGTGTTTGCACTGTTGTCGCCATAGCGTGAGATCTCCTTTCGTTTGTTGGTTCCATCTTGTGAGAGGGTTCAGCGGGGGATCTGTGCGAGCACCGCGCGTGCGGCAGTGAACGCTGCGCTTGTGAGGGTCTCCCTGTCGGTGTCGCTCTCCGACGGAGCGCTCACGAAGATCGCTATGAACAGAGCGCCATCCTGCCAGAAGAGCCCGACGCCGTCGGGTTCGGGGGCCAG
>JBBISQ010000087.1:0-7186 GCA_037441155.1 Candidatus Fraserbacteria bacterium | reverse complement strand
GGAGGCTCTATGACCGAAGCATTGCTCGCTGCGCTGTATATCTTCGTCATCGCGATGTTCTTGGGGTTTGCTGTCATCACCAAAGTCCCGCCCCTGCTCCATACCCCGCTGATGTCCGGCTCCAACGCGATCTCCGGCATTACTATTATCGGCGCGTTGATCGTCGCCGGGCGGCAAGAGGGCTGGTTGCAAACGATCTTGGGACTGATCGCGATTATCTTCGCCATGATCAACGTCGTCGGTGGGTACTTAGTCACCGACCGGATGCTGCAGATGTTCAAGCGAAAGCCGGGTGAGAAATAATGGCTCTGCGAGAGATCCTCATTGCGCTCGCGTATATGATTGCCTCGGCCTGCTTTGTCATCGGGCTGATGTGGTTGCAGTCGCCCAAGCGGGCCCGCAGGGGCAATCTCTTGTCGTCGTTGGGGATGTTTTTAGCTATTCTGGCCACGCTCTTCGTCTCAGGGATCACAGATTATTCAGTGATCATTATTGGGATTGTCATCGGGTCGGCCATAGGCGCGGTGATGGCTCGGACCGTCAAGATGACGGCCATGCCGCAGATGGTCGGAATCTTGAACGGCTTTGGCGGCGGGGCTTCAGCCTTGGTCGCCGCTGCTGAGTTCTTTAAATACGCCGCCGATCCCAGCACCCTGACCCTAGACGTCTCGATCTCCATTATGCTCGCGATGATCGTCGGGGCGATCACCTTCTCCGGGAGCATGATCGCCGCGGGGAAGCTCCAGGGAATCGTCAACGAGCGGGCGATCACCTACCCGTTCCAGAATATTCTGAACTTCATATTCTTCTTGACGATTGCCGCTGCGGGGGTCTTCTTGGTCGTCAGCTTTGGGAACCCCTGGGTCTTCGCGTATCTCACTGGTGCTGCGTTGGTCTTCGGGGTGCTCTTTACGATCCCCATCGGTGGGGCGGACATGCCCGTCGTCATCTGCTTCTTGAACGCCCTCTCTGGGATCGCTGCCGCAATGGCCGGGTTCGTCATCAAGAACAACGCGCTGATTATTGCCGGGTCGTTGGTCGGTGCCTCGGGGGTTATTCTCACCCAGATTATGTGTTGGGCGATGAACCGCCCGATCACCAACGTGCTCTTTGGGGCATTTGGGGCGGTTGTGACCGCTGGCTCCGGGGCGGGGACGGCACCAGCAAAGACCGTAAAACCCATCCAGCCCGATGAAGCTGCTATTCTTCTGGCCTATGCCCAACTCGTCATTATCGTTCCCGGCTACGGCATGGCGGTCTCGCAGGCCCAGCACGCGGTCAGACAACTCGCCGACGAGCTGGCCAAGCGCGGGGTTACCGTGAAATACGCGATTCACCCCGTTGCGGGTCGTATGCCGGGGCACATGAACGTCTTGCTGGCTGAAGCGAACGTCCCTTACGATCAGCTCTATGATATGGACCAGATCAACGACGAGTTTCAGCGGGCCGACGTGGCGCTCGTCGTTGGGGCCAACGATGTGGTCAACCCTGCAGCTCGCTATGACAAGAGCAGCCCGATCTACGGGATGCCCATTCTGAATGCTGACCACGCTAAGCAGATCATCGTGATGAAGCGTAGCATGAACCCGGGGTTTGCGGGGATTGAGAACGAGCTCTTCTACAACGAGAAGACCCGCATGCTCTTTGGCGATGCCAAGGAGTCGCTCACCAAGCTCATCACCGAGGTGAAGAACGTCTAGGGACGAAGCCCCTTGCTTCGCCCCCGCTCAATTCAGTATAACTGAAGGTCTATGACACTCTCAAGCTATATCAAGGCGGCCATGCGTCAAGCTGAGTTCGAGGCGCTGCCTGATGGCAACATCTACGGGCACATCGAGGGCTTTGAGGGCGTGTGGGCTTCTGCCAGGAGCGTTGCCGCCTGTCGGCGCGAACTCCAAGAAGTCCTCGAGGAGTGGATGCTCTTCCGGCTGAAGCACAATTTGCCCTTGCCCGTGGTAGCGGAGATTGACCTCAACCAGATCGCAGCATGAGCCGACGCCTTGCACCCGTCAGTCGGGAAGATTTCATCCGCAGGTTACGTGAGCTTGGGTTCTCAGGACCTTTCCCAGGCCGTAAACATCAGATCATGCGACGCGGCGATCAAACAATTCGTGTGCCTAATCCCCACCAGAGCGAAATCAGTGTGGACCTGCTGCGACGCATCTTGCGGGATTGTGGAATCTCGCGTTCAGAATGGCTGAGCGAATGATTTTTTGATAAGATGCGAGTCGTCTGCTGAGAGGAGGAATCTATGGACTACCCGTTCTCCGAAGAGCACCGGATCTTCCGGCGAGCCGTCAGACGCTTCGTCGAAGAGGAGCTCAACCCCCACGTCGACGAGTGGGAGGCCGCCGGCATCTTCCCCAAAGAAGTCTATAGAAGAATGGGCGAGCTGGGCTTTCTGGGGATTCGCTTTGACGAAAAGTACGGGGGCGCTGGAGCCGATATCTGGTCCACCGTCGTCTTCTGCGAGGAGATGGGACGGTGTCGCTCACGCGGGGTAACGATGAGCGTCTTGGTGCACACGGATATGTCCTCGCCCTATCTCTACACATACGGTTCCGAAGCCCTCAAACAGAAGTATCTTCCCGCGCTCATCCGCGGGGAGAAAGTTGCGGCCATCGCGCTCACCGAGCCCAGCGGCGGCTCCGATCTGGCCGCCATGCGGACGACTGCCAAAAAGAAGGGCTCTCAGTATATTCTCAACGGGAGCAAGACGTTCATCACCAACGCCTTGAATGCCGACTTGTTCTTTGTCGCGTGCAAGACCGACCCCAGCGCCGGCCATCGCGGGGTCTCGATGCTCATAGTCGAGCGTGGCACGCCGGGATTTGAGATCCAAAAGCTTCCCAAGAAGCTCGGAATGCACGCTTCAGACACGGGGGAATTGTCGTTCGACAACTGCCCCGTGCCCGTCGAAAATCTCATTGGCGAGGAGAACAAGGGCTTCTCTTATATTATGCAGGGCTTGCAGAACGAGCGGTTCGCCTCATGTGTGGCGGCGACTGCGTCGGCGCAACAGGCCCTCGAAGACGCCATTCGCTACGCCCAAGAGCGCGAGCTGTTTGGGAAGAAGCTCTCGGAGTTCCAGATCACGCGACACAAATTGGCCAAGCTCCAGACCAAACTCGAAGCCGCCCGACAGTTGCTCTATCACGCCGCACGAGTGATGGAAGCAGGCGAGGACGCAACTATGATCGTCTCGATGTGTAAAGCATTCTGCGTCGACGTCGCCTGCGAGGTCGCCGACGAGTGTCTCCAGATCCACGGGGGCTACGGCTACATCGAAGAGTACGACATCGCCCGATTCTATAGAGACATACGGCTCTGGAAGATCGGCGCGGGCACGACCGAAGTGATGTACGAGATCATCGCCAAGAGAATGGGAATTTGAGCCCCTTCGGGTGTTTACGGATCCACGTGCAGCGCTGAGACGATCTCCCCCGAAAACGTCCACTCCGTCTGGCTGAGCACCGTCAGAGTCATATTACGGACATAGACAGAGCCCTCGAGTTCCGGGTCGCGCGGGTCCTGCTGCTTGTGCTTGAACTTCAGTTCTGCCGTCAGCTGCGCCCCGTGCTGCACCAGCCCCGTAATCTTATCTTTCTCATAGGTCGCCGTGACCGAGATCGGCGCGGTGATGTCGCCGACCATATTGATCGCCGGGGCGAGAGCTTTGACGTAGATATGCCCATGGACTTGGTTCTGCGCCGGGTCGACCATCAGATGCTGAGCGGCGTTGCCGAAGCTGCCCAGATCGTACCGGCCCTCGACCATCACGCGCCCGTTCACGAATGCTAACGCTGCGACTTCAACGAGCACACTGGCGGGGACGAGCGCCCCAAAGACCACTCGGCCGGCAGCATGCCCCAGATCGAACCCCATCTCCGTCAGTTGAGCGAGATCGCCAGCGAGATACGCAAACCCCGTGAACTTATAGATCGTCGCTCCCCCGGAGCTGTACCCTGGCGCAACTGCAAGAGCGTACGACGTCGCATAGGGCACGTCGCCGAGAAAAACCATCTGCGCCACGGTGAGCGAGCGCCCCTCACCGGCCAGCACGGGAGCCCCGCTCCCCGCCCCAATCACCATCATTCCCAGAAAGAGCAAAAGAGACACCTTCGCCATGCGAGCCATAAGTCCTCCTTTTTTGAGTTCTGATCGCTGTCAGCTATACTATTCTACTCGCTCGGGCTTCCCCAGGACAGTGATGTATATTACATTGCTTCAAAACCTCAGCTCTATCGCGGAGAAGCGCCAGGCGAGCCCGGCAGGGGGCCGCTGTCCCTTCATCGTTGCACCCCAGTTATACGCTACCGTGGCGACGAGGGCCGGCACCAGCGGGGCTTTCAAGAGAAAGACGTGCTGACTGGCAGCGACCCAGGCTTGAGTCGCGAGGAACGCTGCCCAGATGTTCCCCTCCACCCCGTGCATGACCCCGATCAACGCCACGCCCGCCAACGCTCCGATCCCCCGCCCCATGTTGACCGTCTGGAACCCCGGCGAGGTCAACTTTATGACCGATAACGGATCACCCTCGATGGGGACGCGCTGCTGGAGCACAATGATCCGATAGAGCGGATCACAGCTTTGCTCGAACCGCATGCACGTCGCATGCACCGTGCCCAGCCCGATGGCTCCCCCAACCAGCGCCCCAACCTCCGCTCCCGCCAGCTCCTTGGCCCACAGGCCGGCGGGGATCTCTTGCGCCAACACACTGCCCCCGACCAGCGCGACCAAAACGACGCTCACTCGAAGACACGTGCACATAGTCTCCTCCTCACTTTTCACACCGATACCAGCCTACTGCCCCAAGCCCAGTCGAGTCGGTAATGGCGACCACACTCTTGCGCCGGACGCCTTCGTACGCTATTGTAAGGGACAGAAGGAGGCTCCGCATGGGAACGGTCTATAAGAAAAAAGAGGAGCTCTATCGCCAACTCCACGACGAACGCCAAAAGATTCTGAAGATGGGCGACCCCAGCGTCCTAGAAAGACGCAAGCAAGCTGGGCAGCTCAACGCCCGGGAGCGCTTAGAGTATCTCTTCGATGGCGGGGAGTACACCGAGATCGGGATGCATATCAAGCACAGAACGGTGCATTTTGGCATGGACAAGGCCCGCATCCCCGCTGAGGGGGTCATCACGGCCTTCGGAAAAGTCCACGGCCGCTGGATCGTAGCCTTCTCCGAAGACTACTCGGCGATGGCCGGGACGTTCGGGGAATACCACGGCTTCAAAGAGACATACGCGATCCAGTTTGCCATGGAGAAGGGGTTCCCCGTCATCGGGCTGAACGACTCCGCCGGGGCGCGCCTCCAAGAGGGCATCGATACGTTGGAGGCCTATGGGCGGCTCTTCCGGATGCAGACGCTCGCCTCAGGCGTGATCCCCCAGATCGCCCTCTTGCTCGGCCCGTGCCTGGGCGGGCAGGCCTATCACCCGGTCATGCAAGACTTCCTCATCCAAGCCCGCGACACGGGATTTCTGGGGATCGCCGGCCCGGCATTCGTCAAGACCCAGATCGGTGAAGAGATCACCCTCGAAGAGCTGTGCAGCTGGAAGGCCCACGCGGTCAAGGCCGGCCAGACACACATTGTCGCCAGAGACGATAAAGACGCCATAGATAAAGCGAAAGAGCTGCTCTCGTTCCTGCCCTCCAACAATCGAGAGCGCCCGCCCCGACGCGAGACCGCAGATCCTCCCGACCGCACGGTCGCCGAGCTTGACGAGATCGTCCCTGACGAGCCGTTCAAGCCCTTCGATATGAAGCGAGTCATCCGCGCCGTCGCCGATGAGGGCCTCTTCTTCGAGATCATGGAACACCATGCCAAGAGCTGCATAACGGGGTTTGCCCGATTTCACGGGCGCCCCGTGGGCATCTGGGCCAACCAACCGATGTGGGCCGCCGGCGCGATCGACGTCGACGCAGCCGACAAGGGGGCGCGATTTATCAGATTCTGCGATCTCTTCAATATTCCTGTCGTGACGTTTGTGGACTGCGGGGGATATATGATCGGCTCGCAGCAGGAGTGGGCGGGGATCTTGCGCCACGGCGCCAAGCTGCTCTTTGCGTGGGCCAACGCGACCGTCCCGTTGATCTCTATTATCGTGAGGAAGTCGTACGCTGGGGCCCACTATGGGATGCTCGATAAGAGCATTGGAGCTGACTTTGTCTTTGCCTGGCCCACAGCGCGCATCACGATTGTCGGCGCGGAGACCGCCGCGAGCGTCATCTTCGCCCGCGAGATCAAAGAAGCCTCCAACCCCGACGAAGTGAGAGCCCAGAGAATTCGAGAGTTCAGCGAGCTTTATGAGAACCCCTATCGGGCGGCGGAGCGCGGCTGCGTGGACGAGATCATCATGCCTCACCAGACCCGCACATACATCAATCGCGCGTTGGATCTGTTGGAGAACAAGTTCGTCCCTCCTGGCACCTGCCCGTGGAAGGTATGGAAGAAGTATCCGAACATCACCCTATAGTCGCAGCAGCATCTCGAAGAGCTCATGGCCGTTGTCGAGAGAGAGGCCGCTGGCTCGTGCTGAGGGTTCGCTAAAACCCTTCTTCGTCTGAGGGCGGTTTGCCCTGCGATAGATCACAAAGGGCACAGGTTCAGAGGTGTGCACACGCAACTGGACCGATGTGTAATGATCGGGGAGCACCAGCAGAGCGAATTCTCCCCAGCGCTCCAGACCCTCAACCAGAGGCCCCACAATCTTGCTGTCGAAGTCTTCAATCGCCCGAATCTTCTTGTGCAGATCGCCCTCGTGGCTGACCTCATCGGGGGCCTCTACATGCAGATAGACCACATCGTCCCGCTCGAGAGCCTCCAATGCCGCCTCGACCTTGCCCCCATAGTTGGTGTCGAGATACCCCGTCGCTCCAGGGACGTGAATCACTCTGAGCCCAGCATAGATGCCCAAGCCGCGAACTAGATCTACAGCTGAAATGACTGAGCCCCTCACGCCATAGCGCTCTTGTAACGTGGGCATCTGGGGTTTTCTGCCCGCGCCCCACAGCCAGATCGCGTTGGCCCGCTTCCCCCTCAGAAGCTGCCGAGCACGCTCCATAAGATCGAGGAGGATCTCACAGCCGTTGCCCTGCGGCAAGTAGGGCTCAATGGGCTGATCGGGGATCTCATGCGGCGGCGTCAACGTGAGATCACTCTTGCCCCCCCGCCAGATCA
>JBBISQ010000086.1:0-7315 GCA_037441155.1 Candidatus Fraserbacteria bacterium | reverse complement strand
ATGGGAGGGAGGGGTGGTGACCCCATGAGCCGCTGGGGAAAAATCCCCGCCCCCGGAGGCAAGGAACGGGGCAAAACCCTGGCGGCCGATGCGAACCCGCATCCGGGGGTCACCGTGAGCACCCAAAGGAGGTCTCTCAATGATCGTCCGTATAAGATACCCTGAGCCCGCCATCAATGTTTCACGACGATAACAGACTTTGGCGAGATAATTCTACCCCATTCTGGGGAGCTTTGCAAGACTGTCCTTCTCCCCCTGAGAGGGAGAGGGGAGCAAGGGGTAAGGGGGAGGGGAGAGCCGTGGTCAGCCCTCATCGCTGAATCTGTAATTGGGAGCTTCTTTGGTGATCTGGACGTCGTGGGGGTGGCTCTCCACCAGCGCCGCACGGGTGATCTGCACGAATTCTGCGGTCTTCTGGAGCGTGGGGATATCGGGAGCGCCGCAGTAGCCCATGGCGACCTTGACGCCCCCCACTAATTGATAGAGCACCTCGGCTACTTTCCCCCGGTAACGCACTCGCCCCTCGATCCCCTCAGCGATGGGCTCTTGAGAATCGTCCCAGAAGTAGCGCCGATCTCCCCGGGGGGCTTCTCTGAGAGCCCCCAGCGATCCCATCCCTCTATAAGTCTTGTAGCTCTCGCCCTTGAGGGTGAAGACCTCGCCGGGGGCTTCTTCGGTGCCCGCTAATAGCCCGCCGATCATCACGGCATTCGCGCCGGCTGCCAGAGCCTTGGCGATATCGCCCGAGTAGCGAATCCCCCCGTCGGCGATGATCGGGATCTTATACTTCTGGGCAGCTTCGGCGCATTCGAGCACCGCCGACAGCTGCGGCACCCCGACCCCGCTGATCACGCGCGTCGTGCAGATCGAGCCGCCGCCGATGCCGACCTTGACGGCGTCGGCCCCGGCGTCTATGAGCGCCTTGGTGCCGTCGGCCGTGGCGACGTTGCCCGCGATCACGTCGATCTTGAACTGTTTCTTCAGTGCCCGGACTTTTTCGATCACCCGCGAGCTGTGGCCGTGGGCCGTGTCCACGACGAAGACGTCGACCCCGGCGTCGATGAGCAGCGCCTCGCGCTCCATATCGAGTGCTGTGCCCACGGCCGCGCCGCACAGCAGCCGCCCGTGACTGTCTTTGCACGCATTGGGGAATTTCTCGGCTTTTTTGATGTCTTTGATTGTGATTAAGCCGCAGAGCCGAAACTGCTCATCGACCAGTGGGAGCTTCTCGATGCGATGTTCTTGTAGGATCTTCTTGGCTTGCTCCAGCGTGACCGTCGGTGGGGCGGTGATGAGTCTTGAGCGGGGGGTCATGCGGCGCGCGATGGGCTCGTCCAAATCCTCTTGGAGCTGCAGGTCTCTGATCGTGATCAGCCCTTCTAAGACGCCGGTCTTGGGATCGACGATGGGCACCCCGGAGATGTTGTGCTCGGCCATCAGTCTCAGAGCCCTGCCGACGGGCTCATCTTTGGTGAGCGTCCAGGGGTCTTTAATAATTCCCGCTTCGTAGCGTTTGACCTTGCGGACTTCTTCGGCTTGTTGCTGGGGGGATAAGTTGCGATGGATGACCCCAAAGCCCCCTTCTTTGGCCATGGCGATGGCCATGGGGGCTTCGGTGACGGTGTCCATCGCCGCGCTGAGGATGGGGATCTTCAGCTCGATATTCTTCGTGAGCTTGGTCGAGACGTCCACTTCGTGGGGCAAGATTTGGGCATAGCGTGGGACTAAGAGCACATCGTCGAAGGTGAGCGCGAGCTTCACAGCGATCCCTCCCGTGCTCGCTTTGATCTATTATACTGTTTGGCATAGAAAGTGCAACCCAGGACGAGTAGAATGGACGCCGTGATGATTACAGAAGCCCTTATAGTGCTTATGCTTGCTGCCTTGCCGGTGAGCGAGCTGCGCGGGGCGATCCCGGTAGCGATCGGGGTCTACGGGATTGATCCCGTGGCGGCGTATCTTTTGGGGGTTGTGGGGAATCTGGTGCCGGTGCCGATCGTGCTGAAGCTCTTGGGGCCGGTGACGGCGAGGATCCGGAGAGTCGCGGTGCTCGATCGCTTGGTCAGCTGGCTCTTTGCCCATACGAGGAGGCGCCATAGCGCGAGGGTAGCGCGGCTGGGGGCGGCAGCGTTGGTGCTCTTTGTGGCGGTGCCCGTGCCGGCGACGGGGGCCTGGACGGGCGCGCTGATTGCTCACGTCTTTGGGATCCCCTTGAGATACGCGTTTCCGTTGATCGCGGTGGGGGTGTGCCTCGCGGGGGTGGTGGTGACGCTGGCGACGCTGGGGGTTCTCCAATTCTTCTGAAGCGCCGGCAGAGCTTGCCCAACAGAACGTTACTCTTGCGGCGTATCCGTGCCAAGTAACGCTGCCAGGGAGATCATGCGACGATTGAGTCAACCGTGAGCTCTATTAGGAAGAAGCTGGGGCTTGAGGGTCTGGCCAAGAAGTCTAGCGCGCCAGAGCGCCGACGTCAACCGATCAGGCCCCAACGGCTGCGCCGACGCCCACTTCTATTATGAACTTTTCCCCGGCGGCGTCCACGCGCACTGTGTCACCCTCTTTGAGCTTGTTCTCGACGATCTGCATCGCCAGCTCGTTCTCGATCTCCTCTTGGATGACTCGCTGCAGCGGGCGCGCCCCATACAAGGGGTCATAGCCCTTCTCCGCCAAGAGCGCCTTGGCGCGCTCGGTCACCTCCAGGGCGATTGATCTCTCGGCGAGCTTCTTGCGCAGAGATTCTAACTTCAGCGCCACAATCTCCAAGAGATTCTCTTTCGACAAGGGCCGGAAGACGATGATCCCATCAAGTCTGTTAATAAACTCTGGGCGGAAGAACTTCTTCACTTCACCAAGGACGCGCTCTCTGATCTCTTGATACGAGCGTTCGTGGGCGTCGTCCCTCTCGCTGACAAAGCCGAGTTGCGTCGTCTTAGAGACGATCGACTCGCTGCCCAAGTTGCTCGTCATCAAGATGATGGTGTTCTTGAAATCTACAGTCCGCCCGTGGCCGTCGGTGAGCCGCCCCTCGTCGAGGACCTGCAATAAGATATTGAAGACGTCGCGATGGGCCTTTTCGATCTCGTCGAAGAGGATCACTCTATAGGGCTTGCGGCGCACGGCTTCGGTCAGTTGCCCCCCTTCTTCGTAGCCCACGTAGCCGGGGGGAGAGCCGATCAGCTTGGCGACCGAATGGGGCTCCATGAACTCGGACATATCGAATCTCAGCAGGGCGTTCTCCGTGCCGAAGAGGGCCTCAGCGAGGGCTTTGGCCAATTCGGTCTTGCCCACGCCTGTAGGCCCCAAGAACAAGAAGCTGCCGGCGGGACGCTTGGGGTCTTTCAACCCCGCGCGGGCGCGACGCACCGCTTGAGCGACAGCCCGCACGGCGTCGTTTTGGTCAATCACTCTCTGATGCAATCGCTCTTCGAGCTTGGCGAGTCTTTCGCGCTCTTCTTCGAGCATCTGTTCGACGGGCACGCCCGTCCATAATGCTACAGTCTCGGCGATCTCGCGCTCGGTGACGATGGGGGCGCTGCGCGCCTTCTCGCTGTGCTCGGCCTCGCGCTTGATCTTTTCAGCCCGCAGGCGCTCCAGTTCGCTCTCGATCTGCTGGGCTGTCAGACCCTCACTCTTTACCTCCCCCTGTAGGGGAGAGGTCAAATTCTTCAGCCGCCCTTCTAATAATTGGATCTTCTCCGTGATCTCTTGAACCTCCGGGGCGAAGGTCCGGTCTACTCTGAGCTTGGCCGCCGCTTCATCGAGAAGATCAATGGCCTTATCGGGCAAGAATCTGTCGGAGATGTATCGTGCGGAGAGCCGGACGGCAGCCCGCAGCGCCCCGTCTGTGATCGTGACGTTATGATGGGCTTCGAGCTTGGGGCGCAGCCCTTCTAAGATCGCGACCGTCTCGTCCAGCGAGGGCTCTTCTATTAAGACTTTTTGGAAGCGCCGTTCGAGTGCCGGGTCTTGCTCAATGTGTTCCCTGTATTCGTCGAGGGTCGTCGCGCCGATCACGTGGAACGTCCCGCGCGCCAGGACGGGCTTCAAGATATTCGAGGCGTCAATGGCGCCCTCGGCCGCGCCCGCCCCCACGACCGTGTGCAGCTCGTCAATGAAGACGATAATCTTGCCATTGGCGCTCTCGATCTCATTGATGACGGCTTTGAGACGCTCTTCAAACTCGCCCCTGAACTTCGTGCCCGCCACAAGTGCCGCTAAGTCGAGCTGGACTAATTCTTTCTCTTTGAGCGTCTCGGGGACGTCCCCGGCCACGATTCTCTGAGCCAAGCCCTCGACGATGGCCGTCTTGCCCACGCCGGGCTCACCGATGAAGACGGGGTTGTTCTTCCTTCTCCGGGAGAGAATCTGCACGGCACGACGAATCTCTCGCGACCGCCCGATGACCGGGTCGAGTTTTCCATCACGGGCCAGCGCCGTCAAGTTCACAGAGAATTTCTCTAACGCTTTATAGCGGCTCTCGGCCTCTCGGTCGGTGACGCGCTGGGCGCCGCGCACTTTAGAGAGCGCCTGATAAACCCGCTCCGGAGTTATATCATATTTATATAAGACCTTCCGGAGGGCGCTGTTGGGGTCTTGGCTAATAGCTATGAGAAGATGCTCGATCCCGATGAATTCGTCCTTGAGGCGATCGGCTTCGACTTGGGCGGACTTCACGAGCATCTCGAGCCGGGGTGTGATATAGATCTGTTGGCCAACAGTCGTGGAGACGCTCGGCTTCTCGGTCAAGAGGATCTCTAAGTCTTTGAGCAGGCCGGGGATGGGCACGCCCATCTCCTTGAGGAGCTCTTGGCCGACGCCCTCCTTGGCCGCAAGCGTATAGAAGATATGCTCGACGTCCAACTGATTGTGCTTATATTTCTCTAACAGATCCGTCGAGTCGCGGAAGACCTCCTGGGCTTTTTCGGTGAAGCGGTCAAATCTGATCATTGTGATCTCACTCCCATAAAATTAGCAAACTGATCAATACCCTGCTAAATTATACGGGACAAACTTCCCACTGTCAACCCCACCTCCCCCCTCTTGACAACCAAGGGGGATGGAGTTATAATGCTGTCAGCAAAAAAGAGAATACAGGAGGCGCTCCATCGTGAGAAAAGAAGAGTCTCAGCGCTTCCGATCACAACGTCACATCGTACAAGGGGGTAGAACAAGAGCGACGCCCGTCCTACTTCTCAGCGGACATACGGACTTGACAGCCTCGCGGAGCGTAACCTATAATACGCTGCCGAGGCAGGCCCAAAAGAACGTATAACCCGAGGAGGTTGGGCAAACGAACTCGGGGAGGTAGACATGAGAAGTCTGAAAGTTGTGGCGATCGGGCTGATGGTCGTGAGCGTGGGGCTGTTGGCGTTGGCCGACGGACAGCCCAAGCAGCCCTCCACGAACCCAGCTTCCAAGCCCACAGCCCAGCGCGGCGCGCTCTTTGTCGACGTTCCAGCAGATCACTACGCCGCGAGCGACTTGAAGTTTTTGGTCGAGCGCGGCATCATCACCGGGCTGCCCAACGGGGAGTTTCAGGGCGGCAAGGCTCTCAGTCGCTACGATGCCGCGGTCCTTATCGCGCGGGCGTTACGCTATATACAGAACGACCCGGAGAAGATCCAGCCGGCAGATTTGAAAGTCCTGCAGGACTTGATCTTCAAGGTCTCGGAGCGCGTCCAGGCGTTAGATACGTTAGAGCAAGACGTGGCTACCCTGAAGAGCCGTCCCAGCACCGACAGCAGCGCCGAGGTGTTGGCGCTGAAGGAGAAGCTCAGTCAAAGCGACGCGCAGATCGCGTCGTTGCAGGCGCAGGTGCAGAGTCTGAAGTCCGAGCTGGCGCAAGCGCGGGCTGCTTCTTCGGGTGGGGTTGTCCCCGAAGAGGTCGAGCAGTTGCGCCAGCAGGTCAATAACAGCTTGTTGATCGCGGCGTTTGCTGCCCTAGCAGGCGTCGTCGCGGTGATCTGGGCGATCGTAACGTAGCGTGCCGGCCCCGGCTCGTAGCCGGGTATGTGAAAAATCTTTCACCACAGGGAGGTGATCGCAAGCTGGGGGCAGATCGAATACCAACAGCAGAGTCGTAACTTTCGTGCGTACGTCGAAAACCGAGTAAAAAAGGAGGTTTCTGTACATGTTTAGAAGATTGCTCGCTCTGACCTGTGCGCTCGCGGTTGTGGGCGCCCTTTCCTGGGGAGCGAATGCTGCTCCTATCAGCGGGAGCTTCGCCATTGACATCGTCTTCTATCCTCAGGGTCCTGAAATCGGGAAGGTCGACCTCATTGACATGAAGTTCGAGGCCGATCTCATCCTGACGTTGTCCATCAGCGGCTTGGACATCACCAGCACGACGGTCTTCACCTTCCTGGGCGTTGAGTTCCAATCGTTCGTGATCAGCGCCACGGTGGGGGCTCTGACCATTAAAGATACGATCATCTTCTCGCCGACGTTCTTCGAATTCGAAGAGACGCGCGATCAGTATGGTCGGCTGCGCTGGTGTCTGACGAGCCCCTCTCTGCCCGATCTGACGGGTCTGGAGCCCACAGGGGAACCTACGCTCTACTGCGACTTCCCGTCAGTAATCAGCGGCTACATTACGGATAGCGTCTTCGGGGATGTCCATCTCTATGAGATCTTCCTAGGGTATTGGCATCCGCTCGTCCAGAATCTCGTCCTTGCCCGAATGCTTGACGAGAATGGTGCCTTGAACAACACCATTCGGTTCCGCAAGAAGATCGCGGATCTGTCCTTGAACATCGCCGGGTTGGTCCTCAACGTCAAGGCGCTCTTCGCCAACGTCAGCACCAGCCCGACCGGCTACAGCCTGCGCAGCGGCCTGGTCCTGGCGATGGAAGGCAAGACGGTCAGCGGCGTGGGCGTGCGCGGCGAGCTGTGGCTCGGTGCCAAGCAGGGCTTGGAGTGCTTCGGCGAGTGCAAGCCGCTGGAGCGCTTCTTCAACCAGATGGTCACCGGCGGCGGCTTCACCAACGTTGAGGAGGAGAAAGTCTTCCTGAACAACGTGGTCATCGCCGGGGTGCGCAACGACCTGCGCGCCGAGTTCCACTTCAAGTTTGAGGATTGCACCATTGACCAGGTGGACGAAGACGCGGATGGCTGGTTCTGGCCGTATGATCCTGCCGGGGATGCCTGGCAAGTCACCAGCCCGCTCTGCTTCCTACAGTTGAGGCAGGCGTTCACCTTCACGCCGTGGAGGCTCAACGTCCAGACGACCTGGAACTGGAACGGCGCGCTGGACCTGATCAGCAACACCACCAACGTGGGGCTCAAGGCCGGCGATATGTCCGTTGCCGCGTACTTC
>JBBISQ010000085.1:0-7616 GCA_037441155.1 Candidatus Fraserbacteria bacterium | reverse complement strand
TTTGGGTATCCTCTGCTTTGGGTCTTGTTGTATCCTATCACTGTTGCGCTCACCCTGTGGCTTGCTTTGGGATCTGTGATGAGAACTTTGCGCGGGCAAGCGATATGGAAAGCTCGCGCGCTCCCTCAAGTGCGCTGGCGCTGGTGGTAAGATGGAAGTTTTGTTCTGGACGCTCCTAGCTTTTGCTTCGGGCTCTTTAATGTTTTCGTACTGGCTCGGGCTGGCAGTGCTGAGACGAGACATTCGCACCGTAGGGGATAGTAATCCCGGCGCGAGCAATCTCTTGCGAGCGGGGGGCAAGGGGTGGGGCATGATAGGGCTTCTCTTGGACTATGTCAAGGGGGTTGTGCCGGTGCTGGCAGCGCACTCTGTAGCGAGCATAGAAGGATCAGCGTTGATCCCCGTAGCCTTGGCCCCAGTGCTAGGCCATGCGTTCTCGCCGTGGCTACGTGGCCACGGGGGCAAGGCTGTCGCCGTGACGTTTGGCGTTTGGACGGGAGTCAGCCTTTGGGAGGGCCCCGTGGTGCTTGGGGCGTTGCTGTCGTTCTGGTATGCCCTAAGCGCGCGCGATGGCTGGACGATCTTCGTCTCGATGCTCTGCTTTGCGTGTTATCTTGCGATGCGTGGAATCGAAGGCTGGCTGGAGATCGGGCTGGGATGTTGGGCCATTCTTGCTGCAAAGCACTATAGCGAATTGCGTCAGGGATGGGCGTGGCGTCCCTGGCTTGCTCGACTCTTGCGACGCTACCAGATTTTAGTTAAAAATTACTTGGCGATGAAAAATATAGAGCTCTTTCTGACTCTCGCGGCGATGGTTCTGGCGGTCAGCCTTGTGGTAGTTCTCCGTGATAATCAGAAGAGACCTACAGAGGCGGAGCAGCTTGTTATTCACTATACTCAAGCGCGGGAGCATGTCGGACAGACCGTGGTTGTTTGGGGAACGGTCCGGAATGTGTTCAACAATCGGCTTGCAGTCTATTTGGGGTTTACTGAGCCGCGTCGCGGGTCGTTCTTCGTGCGCATCCTCAAAGAAGACTGGGTGAATTTCCCGCAACTGCCGGAGGACATCTACCAGCCTGGCCAGACGATTCGCGTCCGAGGCACAATCGTCTGGTATCAAGGAGATCCCATCATCTACGTACGCCATCCTTCCCAAATCGAGATCGTAAAGGGGGCATCCAAATGAAGATTGTGCGACTCACAGCGATAGGGATGTTTGCCGTGGGGCTGCTGGTGAGCTTTTCGCAGCCCATGTATAAGAGCCCTGTCTTAGCACAAGGGGCTTCGGTGCCGCGTGTCAATGTCCCTTTCTTTGACGGGGAGATTCGCTTTCCTGAGATGGCCGTCTTTTGGTTTGGGCGCGTCACCCCAACGGAGAATTACGCCGATGTGCGCGTCGGCTATAACTCTGAGCAGCTGTATATATACGTGGCTATCATTGATCGCCTCCTTTGGTACGATACGACGCCAACGCCCCCGGAGCTCCCTCAATGGGACGCTGTGACGCTCTATCTCAGCCTCAGTGATGCTTTTGGACCAAACACCTATCGATTTGTAGCTCAGCTCAACTTTGGGGAGGATAGAGCTCCTTATCAACGAGCCTATCGAGGCAGCGGGAGCAGTTGGTCTGAAGCGAATGTAAGCTTCATCACCCAGTCCGCATGGCGCGGCAATGCCCTCAACGACGACACCGATACCGATCGTGGCTGGGCTATGAACTTTTATATTCCATTTGCGAGCTTGGGGCTATCGGGGCCTCCCCCACCGCACACCCAATGGCGCCTTGCCGTCACCGTGCACGATCGCGATTCCGAGCAAGGCCCCCCATCGCCCGATAAGTACTGGCCCCAAAGTTTCTCGGCCCTCAATCCTCAGACATGGGGGGTGCTCTCCTTCGGTCTGCCCACCTACTCCCCTCCTCCAGCAATCCCCGGAGGCACCGTTATCATTCGTGACCTTCTCAACGGAGCTGTTGTGCCAGACGCCGGCGTCGGCGGCACCTCTCCTAACCTCTGCCCCGGCGATGAAGACTACATCTGGAACACCTGGGGCCAAGACAACTTCGGCGGCGAACCCGACTTCAACATCCAGAATCAGTCGGATATCGCAGATTGGCCTTGTTTTTCGAAATACTACATCACCTTCCCCTTGGATGCAATCCCTCCCAACAAGGTCATACTCTCGGCAACGCTCACGATCTATCAATATGGAAACTCTGGAGATCCCGGCCAAGCCGGCCCTTCTTGGATCCAGGTTCTCATCGCTGAGTCTGATTGGGACGAGGGGACAATCTCGTGGAACACAGCCCCTCAGGCTCTGGAGAACATCGGAGGAGCCTGGGTGCCCACGATTTCACCTTCGGAGTGGACCGGCTGGCCGGGAATCCCCCGGGCGTTCGACGTGAGCCTCGCCGTGGCTCGGGCCTATAACGCTGGACAGCCTGTGCGCTTAATACTCTATGAAGCCGACGATCAGTATCACAGCGGGAAATATTTCGTCTCCTCCGACACTGGCGATTGGAACGCCCAAGGACGCCCCACCCTCACAGTCGTTTTCGGCAACCCGACTTCCTCGCCTTCGTCGGGTAATTCCGAATGGACCCAGCATGCCCACGACGCGCAACGAACCAGCTATACCGACCAAGTCGTACCTCCGCCGTGGCGCTGGAAATGGGCATGGAACGGGCCCAACAGCTCCGGGGGCATCAGTTCAGGGAAGTTTGGGCTGCCGCGCAACAGCCAACCCGTCACCGGAGGCGGGCGAGTCTACATCGCTGCGGGCTCTCAGGGCGTTTATGCTCTCAACAACGCGGATGGCTCAGTAGCCTGGAATCGTACTGTGGGGAGCCCTGTCAATTCGACCCCAGCCTATGACCCTGATACCAACGCCCTCTTTGTCGTGGCTGAGGCTGGGACGCTCTATAAACTCGATGCTGCAACAGGGGCAACCCTGGGGCAGTTCTCGGCCTCGGGGTCGAGCCCATTGCCCTTACCTCCAGCGGTGATCTCCGATCGCGTCCTCTTCTCGATGGGCACGCGCGTCTACGCTATCAATAAACAGACTATGGGGCAGATCTGGTCGTACGAGGCAGATGCGGCCGTCCATACGCCGCCGGCGTACTCCCCCTCGCGCAATCGGGTCATCGTGGTTACGGAAGACCTCTACGTGCATGCGATTGATAATTCCACAGGCGCGCGAGTCTGGCGCGTCAAGCCGACCGTGCGCAGCGGGGGCGACCCCGGAGATAATAACACTGCAGTTGCTGAAGTCAAGAACGGCTGGCCGGTGATCGCGGAAGCCCACGGGTACGTGCTCATCAAGCTGCGCCTGGATTGGAACGCGCTGTGGGATGTCAGCCCGTGGCCAGGAGATAACGCCGCCATGCGCAGCTACCTCCAACAGAATCCCGAATATCAAGCGCTCTTCGTGCTCGATCTCGATGATGGCTCTGTGCCGTTTATCGCGAACGTGGGGCATGGGGGCTTTGGCGACGGAGGATACCTGCCCATGGGGCCGCAACCCGTCATCAAGCGTTTCGGCGACGACGAAGTCGCCTACGTTGTCATGCGCGGTGCTCCTTGCATTGGAGATCCCTGCGATGGTCGCGGGGATTCTCACCTGGGAGAAATGATGCTCGATGACACAACCGTGCCTGGGTATCTTGCGGGCTACGTGCGATTCATGCAGAACACGTTCTTCCCGACTGACGAGCAAGTCTACCTAAGCATGGCAGGAGATTATATATTTGGCGGCCACTGGGAGGCCGGCATTGCCCATCGCATCGTGGACAGATCCCCTTCACGCGGCACGGGAACAGATCCCATAGTCACCGAAAATCTGCCCCATATCGTCACTTCACAGGACGTTGACGTCTGCGGGACCGGCTTCAGCGCAACGCACTACTGTGATCAAGGACTAACTAACACCCGAAATTGGCCCGGGGGGTTCTACATCTACTGGCAGCAGGGGAACGTCTACGATCAATACTGGAGCGAGTATGCTCAGTGGGTTGTCAGCGCCAACACGGTCTATTTCGTGAGCACCGATGGGGCGGTCGTTGCATTAGAGAGCGCCGCTTCGCAACAGACTGGAGCACTCTTCCGGATCGAGCGAGAGACCGGTAATGTGTATGCCGACGGCCAGTTCTATGCCGGAGGAGCAGACGTGGCTGAGCACATTCGCGTCAGCGAGCCGGTCGAGCCCGGCGACGTCGTCGAGCTTGATCCTGAACGGCCGGGATATTATCGCAAGAACCGTCGGGCGTACTCGCCTCTTGCTGCTGGGGTGATCTCGTCGGTGCCGGGGATTGTCATCGGGGCGCGCAGCGTGGAGACGATACTCACTCCGACATTGGCGCTGGCTGGCGTGGTGCCGGTGAAGGTCATAACTGAGAACGGCCCCATCCGCCCCGGCGATCTCCTCACGACGTCATCGGTGCCCGGACATGCTATGCGGTGCAGCCAGCCCCGTGACTGCGACGGCGCGCTCATCGGCAAAGCCTTGGGAACGATGGAGTCGGGCACAGGAGTTATCTTAGTGTTGGTCATGCGCTAATTCTCACAAGAAGCTACAGACAGGAGGGTCGCTAACGATGCGTGTACTTGGAGCTACGCTTGTCGTTCTGACGCTCATATCGTCGATGACTGTTCTGCCGCAGCTGGACATATCTGGTGTCTGGGCGCAGCTTGTCGTCAGCTCGCAGCTGAGCGACGTGCCCTTTGCCGGACGGGTGCGCCAGCAGACGATCTCGATCCAACTTGTCAATATCCGACAGAGCGGGGGCACAGTGACGCTCGAAGCGCAGACATGTGCGCTCGAATTCGACAGCGGAACCTCACTGGTGCAGATCAGATTTCCTGAGAGCTTTGTGAACTCTTTGGGCATCGATGTCAAGCAAGCCCAGTTTGATCCCACCACATTAAGTTTTGTACAACCACGCACTACATATCTGCGCGGAGTGCGTCTCCAAGACCCAGAAAAAGACCCGTTGCCTACTGATCCCAAAGACCCGCGCATCTTCGATCAAGATGCCGATGGCAAACCCGGCATGACTCTGCAAGTGAGCGTCATAGGTCTATTTAACGCTGAGATCTATATCATTCAGCGGGACTGGAACAGCCTTCGCGGGCGGCTTACGTCGAGCACGACGCTCGACGGCTTAGTCGAGTGGGGGTCAGAACAAGTGATTCTTGGTGCAACCAATCCTATATTTCTTAACAACAATCCGACGTTCCCCGACCCCAATCTCAATAACAGCTTCTTTCGTTCGACGCGAGTCAATAATGGGACGTCGTGTGAGCAGATCCGCGGGCAGCGCGACCGCCTCTTCGCGCGTTGATTTACTTTCCTGCCCTGCGTGCGCGGCGTGGCTTCTTTGTGTCTTCTGAAATCTCTTTGAGACATTCAGCGAACTCTCGTAATCGCTGATCTACTAAATAGTTGATCGTGCCTTCGGGGAATTTCCCGTCGCGCCCGCGCTCCCCCGCCGGTACCCCCGTCAAAATCTCTATGCCCTCGTCTATGGTGCTCACTGCCCAGATGTGAAACTTCTTCGCGTGCACCGCTTCGACCACGTCCTCGCGAAGCATTAAGTTTTGCGCATTGCTCTTAGGGATAAGCACCCCCTGCTCCCCCGTCAGCCCCTTCACCCGACAGACGTCAAAGAAGCCCTCGATCTTCTCGTTCACTCCACCAATGGCCTGCACCTCCCCGTGTTGGTTGACCGACCCCGTCACGGCGATCCCTTGCTTGATAGGCACCCCCGACAGCGCCGACAGCAGCGCATAGAGCTCTGTAGACGAGGCGCTGTCGCCCTCAACGCCCTCGTAGCTCTGCTCAAACACTAACTTGGCCGTGAGCGTCAGGGGCTTGTCCTGCGCGTATTTTTGAGCCAAGTACCCACTGAGAATTAAGACGCCCTTGGAGTGAATCGGCCCGCCCAGCTCGACCTCTCTTTCGATATCTATAATGCCCTCGCGCCCCGGCCCTACGCTCGCCGTGATCCGACTGGGCTTGCCAAACGTATAATCTCCTAGACTGATCACCGACAGTCCGTTGACCTGCCCTACGGCCGTGCCGGCGGTGTCAATGAGCAGTGTACCCCGCGCGATCATCTCTTGGATGCGCTCTTGAATCAGATTAGAGCGATAGATCTTCTCCTCGAGCGCTTTCTGCACGTGGCGCGCACTGATGTGCGAAGCGCTCTCTTGCAGTGCCCAGTAGCTCGCCTCTCTGATGACATCGGCGATGGCGCCGAAGTGCGTCGAGAGCTTTTGTTGGTCTTCAGCTAGGCGCAAGGCGTGTTCTAAGAGCTTGGCGACCGCTCCGCTATCTAGATGCTTGAGATGCTCTTTCTGGCAGAACGTGCAGAGGAATTTGAGAAAGTCTTGGATATTCTCTGGCGAAGCGTCCATGCGCGTATCGAAGTCGGCTTTGACTTTGAAGAGCTCGGGAAACTCTTCGTCGTAAGCGTGTAAGAGATAGTAAAAGAGCGGCGGCCCGACGAGCACGACCTTCACGTCGAGGGGGATGGGCTGGGGGCGCAGGCTCTTGGTCGCGATAAACCCCAAGCGCTCGCCTAGCTCTTCGATGAAGATCTCGCGGCTGCGCAGGGCGCGCTTCAGCCCGTCCCAGCTCATCAGATTTCTTAAGACGTCTTCCACAGGAAGGACGAGATACCCCCCGTTGGCCCGGTGGAGCGAGCCGGCTTTAATCATAGTGAAATCTGTATAGAGCGCGCCCAATTGCGTCTCTTTTTCGATGCGCCCAAACAGATTGTGATAGACGGGATTGAGCTCGACGACGACGGGGGCTCCCTGCTGCTTGCTGTTGTCCACCAGGACGTTCACGGAGTATTTGCGAAAAGGCAGCTCCTTGGCCCACGGGGGGACCTCGCCCTCGGGCTTCTGTTCCCCTTTGAAGAGCTCGATGTTCTCGAGAATATCTTTCTGCATCGCGTTGAGATGTTCCAACACTTCGGGGAGCTCGCGATACTTGTCGCGCAGGTCGTCCATCAGGCCGCCGACCATGTAGAGGGTCACTTGTTGGTCGAGCTCGTGGAGCTTCTCTTGAGCGGTTTTTTCGAGCGTGCGGATCTCCTTCATAGCGACTTTGAGGTCTTCTTGGAGGGCGTCGCGACGGCGCTGGAGGTCTTCTCGGGCGGCTTGGGGCAGAGCTTGGAACTCGGCATCGCTCAAGGGGCGCCCGCCGAGCACGGGCAGAATTAAGATCCCAAAGGGCGCGGCTTGGAGCATGAAGCCCGCTTGGGAGGCGCGCTCCTGCACCCGAGCGATCACGGCTTCGCGCTGCTTCGTAAGTGCCTTCATGATCTCGTCGCGCCGGGCGCTGTACTCCTCGCTCTCGAAGACCTTGGGGAGTTCTCTCCGCACGTGATCGATGAGATTCTTGATATCTTGGGCGAACTGCGATCCCCAGCCGGCGGGCAAGCGCAGCGCCTTGGGTTGATAGGGGTCCTCGAAGTTATTGACGTAGCACCAATCGGGAGGCGTGGGTTTTTGGCGGGCGAGCTCTTCTAAGAACGACTTGACCGCGGTCATCTTGCCGATCCCGGGTGGGCCGGCAACATAAATATTGAAGCCCAGCTCGTGGATGCCCAG
>JBBISQ010000084.1:0-7709 GCA_037441155.1 Candidatus Fraserbacteria bacterium | reverse complement strand
GGGTCAATCTGCGCGCCGCCCAAAAAACCGTACTCGATCAGCCCGCGTTGAGCTGTTTCCATTACGTCGCAGATGCCCGTGGCGACCATCGCCCGATAGAACGTCCGGGCTTCACCGACGGCGCGGGGCAGGTCCTCTAACGACGCGCCGATGCCGCCAAACTCGAAGATCGCGATCAAATCGGGGTTATAGAGCTTTTTCGCCAAAGAAGCCGCTAACATGGGGATCCCTGTGCCGATGAAGGCCGTGCGTGCGGTCTTCATCAATCGTGCTGCGATGCAGATCATCAGTTCGGTCGGGCTATACTCTGCCATCATGCTCACCGTCCCTTGTTTGCGCGCTTCAGGGCTTCTAAGCGATCTCGCCCGATCAGATCGAGATATTCTTGATGGTTCTTCGGCCCATAGACGTACTTCTTCAGATATTGTTGCGTCGTCTCCTCGGTCTCGGCAGCTTTGAGAAATTCTAGTAAGTGCTCCTGATCGCGCTCGTAACAATAGCACATCTCGCCGGGGTGCGAGCCGAAGGGCGCCACGACCACAGCGTCTACTAAGAACCACGGGATGATCGTGCGCTCCGGGTAGCGCTGAATCTCTTCTGCCGGAATAAGCTTTTCGGTGCTGATAATTAAGCGTTTCGAGGCGCGAGCCATCTCAAACGCAAATCCCGAAATCCCGTCGATCTGGGCGTTGCCGTATTTGTCAGCACGATGCACGTGAATGATTCCGACATCTAAGATCAGGGCAGGCAGGAGCGTGACAGGAATGCCCGTGAAGGGGTCGCGCACGACCTTGGCAGCGCTATATTTGAGCGTGTCTGTACCGAGCATGGAGCGCACAGGGATGAAGGGGACACCCATCGCCGCGGCCTTGAAGCGCCATGCCATGGCCGCGTTGCTCCACTCGACTAATTTGACTCTTCCCCCCTCGGCAGCACGACGCAAGATATTGGAAAGCCCCAGCACCTCATAGCCCACATAGGTGATATCCATTGCCTCGACCAAGCCCGCTGCCACCAGAAAGTCTATCTCGAGCAGCCCTTGCCCTGCTAAGCGCAGCCTCTTCTTGCCCTGGCGCACAATCTCGCGGATGACCGACATGGGACAGCGCACCGTGCCGTAGAGCTCAACCCCAAGATAGTCGCCGTCGTGAACAAATCGTGTGACGGCCTCACGCTCGTCCATGACTTTGTCTTTGAGCGCCGGGGATTTGTTCTCCCTCATCCAGCGCCGGAACTCTTCTACATCAGGGGGTTGTAAGAGCTCTTCCTGGCCGGACTCAATGATCTCCATGGCGCGCTCCCTTCCTAAGCGGGCCGAAAATACAGAATATCCGTGATCTTGCCCTCGCGATCCTTCTTGGGCTTCAAGACGGCTTCGACTTCCAGACCGACACAGATCTTTTCCGGCTCGATCTCGCCCAGCTTGTGCAAGAGGGGCGTCGTGCACGAGCCAAGACGAATCAGAGCGAAGCTCTCCGGTGGCTCTAAGCGATGTCCCGCCTTGTCATAATGAGCTGTGGTGAACGCGACCACGCAGCCGCGCTTGCCCACGTCTGTATACTCTGTCAGCTCCGCAAAGCAGTGCTCGCAATAGATTCGTGGGGGCACGTACGTCAGATTGCACGCAGCGCAGCGCGTTCCTAAGATCTTGCCCTCATCGCGCAGGGCTACGAAAAATTTCTCACCGGCGATGCCCGCGCTGTAATAGTAATGATCGGCCTCCATGTCGCCCAGCCAATGACGAATATCTGTAGCTTTCTCGATGCGCTCTAGCATATTCTCTCCCTCACTTCTTTCGCGGCCGGAAATATTTGATATCTAAGACCGAGCCGACACGCTCTTCTTTGGGCTTCCACACCGGCTCGACCGGCATCCCGATCTTCAGCTCTTCCGGCTTTACTTCCCCAAAGTAGTGCATGATCCCGCAGTGCGGCGGCGCCCCGTCGAATGCGACCGTCCCCACCAGGATCGGCTCTTTAATACGATTGGCATTCGTGTCTATATACGAGATCGAGAACGTCTCGACGACCCCTGTGCCGGGTAGATAGACCCACTCCGTCGTGGGCTTAAAACAGCGCTCGCAGAACATTCTTGGGGGGACGAGCACGCGATCGCAGTTTGCGCACTTGCGCCCGATGATCCTCCCGTTTTTGAGCTCTTCTAAGAACCGGCTCATCGCCGTGCCCGCGGCCCAGGCGTACTTCGCCGGAACCTTAGCACGAACGTGCGTGATGCTCTCTAATTCTTTGGCTTCCAAGCGCCGCCCTCTTGGATTGAGGGGCGGTCCAAACTTCTGCGATTTGCTCATCTTAGCGCCTCCTCATCACGATCACTGCACTGAATTGCATCAGATCGCCCCAGGCTTGGGCAACCCCAGTGCGCACGTCTTTCTTCACTTGGCGCGGCCCGGCTTGGCCTGAAAGCTGCCAATAGAGCTCGCCAATCTTGATCCCCAGCGTCGCCGCGATGGGGTTGCCCACCCCTAGCAGCCCACCACTGGGACAAACGGGGAATTCCCCGTCGCGCTGGGTCTTCCCCTCGCGCGTCATAATCGCTGCCTCGCCGGGATCGGCTAAGAGCAGCCCCTCCAAGTGTTGGAGCTCTTTGTAATCAAATGGATCATACGGCTCAGCGAAATCTATCTCTTTTCTGGGGTTTGTGATGCCGGCCATCTCGTAGGCCATCTTCGCTGCTCTGGCGACAAATTTGGGGAATGCCAAGTCTCTATTGGTCCACATCGTCGTGTCTATACACCAGCCGACACCGTCGATCCAGACGGGCGTATCGGTGTGCTCATACGCGACGTCTTCGCTGACGAGCACCACGGCAGCAGCGCCATCCGAGGGCGGGCTGATGTCGAGCCTTCTGACGGGCAGGGCCATCGGCTCAGAATTGATCACGTCTTCGAGCGTGATATTGGGATCGGCCAACTGTGCGCACGGGTGCCCCACAGCATTGCGCTTATTTTTCACAGCGACGAGCGCAATATCTTCGTAGCGCACGTTATATTTGTGCATATAGCGCTGCATCTCCATGGCGAAGATCCAGACGAGATTGGGTTTTAAGGGTCTATCTAAGATGGGGTCCCAGATGTGCGCAAAGGCGCTCTGGGCGTGGGGCTGGACGGACGACATCTTCTCTTCGTTAATGACCAAGACCCTCTTGAACATCCCCGAGGCGACGTGCCACCAGCCAGCGATCGGCGCGAAGACGGCCGTGCCCCCGCCAGTGTACACCCGCATATAGGGCTTATTCGTTCCCCCGGCGCCGTCGAGGAGCCAGTCGCCCTTCTTGTGTACTCCATCGAACGCATCGGGGGCTGAGCCAAAAACCACAGCGTCAATATCTCTGAGCGTGAGCCCGGCTTGGTCGAGGGCCATCTTTGCCGCTTCCCAGCTCATCTCTTTCCCCGTCTCTTGGAGTCGCCGCGCGAAGATGGTCATCCCCGCGCCGACAACTGCGACGTCTTTGCGAATCTTTGTGAGATTCATAGTGCTCCTTTCAAGACCTCTCCCCCACCCCCTCCCCTAAAGAGGGAGGGGAGAGACAGGCTGCAGTAATTTGATCCAGAACCCCCTCTAAGTTTTGCATAACATCGCTGTTCTTGAATCGCAGAACCCTTAAGCCTCGCCCTTGCAAAACCTTGTCACGCTCCTCATCGTATATGGGATTGTGCTCGTGAACGTCTCCATCCACTTCAATAACCAACCGGGCAGCATGGCAGTAGAAGTCCACAATGAAACCATCAATGACCTGCTGACGGCGGAAGTGCCGGCCTTGCAAGCGGTTGGCGCGTAACGCTTGCCACAAGATTTGCTCTGCTGGGGTCATCTGACGACGCAGCTGTTTAGCCCGAAGCACCTTGGATGATTCTATCTTCTGCCCCGTGATAATTCTGAACACTCTACCACCTTCCCTTGCCTCATCTTCCCCCTTCCTCTGTAGGGAAGGGGGTCAGGGGGTTAGGTCAATCTCTCCTCGCAAACACAGCGACCGCGCCTGTCCCGTGCGGCAGGCCGCGCCACGACTGCGCCACGCCCACGCGCGCATTGGGGACTTGCCGGGCCCCGGCCTCGCCCCGCAACTGCAAGACGATCTCCAACGCTCGCTGCAAGCCCGATGCTTCTATCAAGTCCCCGCAGCCGAGCGACCCCCCGCTGAGATTGACCTTCAGCTCGCCATCACGCCCGAAAGCCCCCGACTGTACCAGCCAGCCCGCCTCCCCCGGACGCGCAAACCCTAACGCCTCTAAGTGCTGTAACTCTTTGAACGCAAAGCGATCTTCGACTTCAATGACGTCAATCTGTCTCTTCGGATCGGTGATCCCCGCGTGACGATAGGCTAGCTGCGCCGCGCGACGCGCATAGCCTGCGTCGGCGCTGCGCGCCGCAATCCACGGGGATTCCGACGACCAGCCGATCCCTTCTAAGTAGACCAAGGGTTTCTTGGTCAGACGCTTGGCGATCTCTTCAGCCGCTAGAACGAAGACAATACATCCGTCTGCGCGAGATGCGATCTCCCAGCGCTTCAAGGGCGTAAACGCATAGCCCGACTTATAAATCTCTTGCAACCCGATGCGCGCCCCGTAGGGTGCGGACGGATTGTTGAGGGCTTGTCGTCGGTTCTGCACCGCGACAAAGGCGCACTGCTCTTCCGTCGTCCCCGTCGCTTGGAGATAGAGATTCATCTCCAAGCCCGCGACATAATACGGGTGCACGTCGCGCTCCGCCGAGAGCGGGCGCTCGTAGACGGGATCGAACGCCATCTCAACGATATGCTCGTACGTCACAAGCTCAGAGATCTTGCTGTGGGCTTCGACCACGACGATGTTGAACATCCCCGTCTTGATCTGCATATACGCGTTCGCTAACCCTTGCAGGCCGTCGCCGCAGACCGTCATCGTCGGGCGCAGGGCTGCGCCGAGCTGATCGGGCGTGAACTCGTCGAAGATCGAAAAGCCCTCCCAAAAGTCTTCCGCGCAGGTGATGAAGCTATCCACGTCGCGCCGGGGGTCTATCTGGGCGTCTGCGTAGGCTTTCACGGCCGCGTCATAGATAAGTTCCTTCCAATTGACCTCCGGGGTCTGGCTGGCAAAGGCTGTCGCGCCGACCCCAAGGACGGCCACATCGCGCATGGGCGCCTCCTTTGTGTGCTCTGGAGAAGCGAAAGAAAATAGCTCACTTCTCTCTGCTAATTATTATAGCGACGTCGATCCAATGATTGCCACTTTCATGATAAAGGTGCCGTTTCCGCAAGACAATGCGGACAATCATCTTCTCAACTGCTCTAGATCATGGTGGAGCGGGAGCAGTCCATCTACAATCACCCCAAGGAGGACTCTATGAAGATGCAACAGGTCGTAAAAGCGATGGAGCGGGTGGGCATTCCCGGACGGGACGCCTATGATCTACCCACGAGCGAGAAGCGCTTCCCCGATGGCGCTCAGTACCGCATGGAGATCTCTGGGGTCGAGCGGGTGAGCGTGCTCGAAGCATTAGTGAACGAGAGCGAGAAGCGCAAGATGCCCATTCACCGAATTATCTCGGTGGTCATGGGTGCGACGCTCTTAGACAGAAAAGAGCTGAAAGATTTCGCACAGATTGCTGCCGAGGCCAAGCTCGAAGTGATTCTCACTCCAGGGCCTCGCTCAGCATGGGATACGGGAAGACAACTCGTCACGCCCGAAGGGGCGTTTTCGGGACTGAGATTTCGCGGCTCCGATCAGTTACGTTATGTGATCTCAGATATCTTCCGAGCTATTGAGCTGGGCTTTCGGGGGTTTTTAGTCATTGACGAGGGGCTCTTATGGCTCTTAAATGAGCTGAAACAGAAGGGCGACATCCCCAAGGACGTCACTTTTAAAGTCTCGATCTACGCCGGACACGCCAATGCTGCTGGTGGGAGAGTCTTGCAGATGCTGGGCGCGGGGACGTTCAACCCCGTCGCAGATCTGTCGCTGCCTCAGTTGGCTTCGATCAGAAAGGCGATTGACATCCCCATGGACTTGCACGTCGTCCTGACCGAATCGTTCGGAGGGTATCTGCGATTTTACGACACACCGGAGATGGTTCGGGTCTGCGCGCCGTGTTATTTTAAGATCGAGCATGGGCCGGCGTGCGCGGCGGGGCCGGGGGCGCTCTATAAGCCCTGGACAAGCCCGCAGCTCTTAGCTGAGATGGCTCGCGAAAAAGTCAAATATGCTCAGACTATCCACGAACTCATCCAAGAGAACTACCCTGAAGCCGTGATGTCCAAACCTGGGGCGAAAGACTTAGCGATTCCCAAGCCGTGATTATATAATAGCAGCGTCATCTACACCTACAGAGAGCAGGAGGCAAACAAGGTCATGGCATCTAAAGTGATGTCTAGGAAAACAACGCGCAAACTGAAAGCCCTCGAGGAAGTGGCCGGTTTGCTTAGCGATCTATCCCCAGCAGAGCTCGAGACATTCTTAGAAGCAACAAGACGACGCCCACTCTTTGAGAAGAGCCCCTATGTATCTTCTAGACACAAATGTCCTCATCGAGCTCTTAAGAAATAACCATGTAGTTGTAACCAACTTAAGAGTGGCCATCATGAGGGGGCATGATGTTCGGATCAACGCGCTTAGCTATTACGAAACTCGTCGTGGCCTGCTTGGTATTCACCAAGCTGCCAAACTCCTCAAGTTCGATACCTTTTGTCGCGTCTTTGGGATCGTCTACCTCAACCAACCGGCTCTTGATAGAGCCAGCGAGATCTATTCTGACCTGAGAAAGAAAGGCCGACTCATCGAGGACGCCGACATCCTGATCGCCGCGATGGCGCTAGTCAACAACGCCATATTAGTACCTGACAACGTCAGCCATTGCAAACGCGTCGGTGGGTTAAAGCTTGAAAACTGGACGAGATAATAATGAAAACTTAAAAAAAGGAGGCAGAACGCCTATGGCACCCAAAGCCCAGCAGCCCCAACGCTCAAAAATCACCATCCCCGTGCTCTGCGAGATGAAAGCCCGCAAAGAGCCCGTCAGTTGGCTCACGTGCTATGACTACCCCACGGCGCTCTTGATGGACCGCGCCGGCATCGAAATGATCTTAGTCGGCGATTCCCTCGGTATGACCATGCTCGGCTACCAGACAACGCTGCCCGTCACCATGGATGTGATGATCACGTTTACGGCAGCCGTGTGTCGCGCCGTCAAGTACGCGTTCGTCATCGGGGATATGCCGTATATGAGCTACCAAGTCTCCAAAGAGGAAGCGATCAGAAATGCCGGGCGCTTTATGGCCGAATGCGGCACCGACGCCGTGAAATTAGAGGGCGGCGCGCGCATGGCCCCTGTCGTCGAAGCGATCACGAATGCTGGGATTCCCGTGATGGGGCACATTGGGTTGACTCCACAGTCGTATACTCAATTGGGCGGCTACAAGGCCCAGGGGCGCGACGCCCAAACAGCTCGGAGACTGATCGCTGACGCCGAAGCGTTAGAGCAAGCTGGAGCGTTCGCGATCCTCCTAGAGTGCGTTCCTGCACCTGTAGCCAAGATCATTCACGAGCGCGTTAAAATCCCCGTCTACGGGCTGGGGAGCGGCAAAGACGTAGATGGACAATTGATGATCGTCCACGACATGATCGGAATGTTCGAGCGCTTCACGCCCAAGTTTGTCAAGCGCTACGCGAATGTGAGCCCGATCCTGCTCGAAGCTTTTACACGCTATCGAGAAGA
>JBBISQ010000083.1:0-7728 GCA_037441155.1 Candidatus Fraserbacteria bacterium | reverse complement strand
TAGGATAAAGGGATGACTCCACCGACCTCCCGCCTGAAGAAGGTCTTGCAGCTGGAACAGAGCAGCGGCTACCAAGACACGGCTGTTATCGGGGGGCTAGAGGGTTTTATCGAAATATGTGCCCAGGAGCTGAACACCACCCAGCCGGAGATTGCCCAACGATTGCGGAAGCTCGCGCGCGGGTACGCCCTGAAGCCCCCGGAAGCCCGCCGCGCGGTCGTGCGCGAGCTTGAAGATTGCTTGCGAGCCCTTCACGCTCTTGAGTCGAGAGTCCAGACCTCCAGCCCCCCAGACTCTTTGCACCTTCCGGTGCGCTTCGCCAAGGGCGTCGGCCCCGAACGAGAAAAATTACTGAAAAGATTGGGCATCGAGACGATTGAAGACCTCTTGACATACTTCCCCAAGCGCATCGAAGATCGGCGCGAGACGAAGAAGATCGTGCAGCTGCGCCACGGCGACAAAGTCACGGTCAAGGGGCGCGTGCGCGCCATAGGCGTCATCAAGCCCAGACAGAACTTAGAGATCATCAAAGCCGCCATTCAAGACAATACCGGGATTCTCTACGCGGTGTGGTTCAATCAACCCTGGCTCAAGACTCAGCTCGTCCAAGGGGAACTGATCTCGCTCTACGGAACGGTCGAGAGCACGCACGGGCAGATCCAGATGAGCAATCCCGTCTGGGAGCCGGCAGCGAAGAATTTTCTCACCGGGCGCTTGGTGCCCGTCTACCCCGCCACCGAAGGGCTGAAGCCGTCTCTCCTGTACAGATTGATTCAGAATAACCTCTCGCTCTATCGCCCCGCGCTGACCGAGATCATCCCCGAGGAGATTCGCGCGCGACACGGCTTGCTGCCGCGCGCGGAAGCGTTCGAGAAGATCCACTTTCCCCACAGCATCGAGGAGTACCAACAAGCTCACGACACGTTGGCGTTCGAGGAGCTCTTGCTCTTCCAGATCGGGGTCGCTCTGGAGAAGCAGAAGCTGGGCGAGCGCCCAGGGCGCAGCCTGACGATCTCAGATGAACGGCTCGAAGAGTTCTTAGGGGTGCTGCCGTTCAAGCTCACGCGCGCCCAAGAGCGCGCTCTTGCGGAGATCCGCGCTGACTTAGCAGCCCCCAAGCCCATGAACCGACTCTTGCAGGGGGACGTGGGCTCCGGCAAGACGGTCGTGGCCACCGCGGCGTCTCTGATAGCTATAGAATCGGGCTATCAGGTGGCATTCATGGCTCCCACAGAGATCCTAGCCCAGCAGCACTTTCGGAAGATTACAGAGTTGCTCAAGCGGCTGAGCAATCCCCCTCGAGTCGTCTTGCTCAGCGGCAGCCTCCCCGAGCGTGAGAAGGACTTTGTGCGCGCGGCGATCTCCAGGGGCGATATAGACTTAGTCATCGGCACCCACGCGCTCATTCAAGACGAAGTGCGCTTTCGGCGCCTCGGGCTTGCGGTCATTGACGAGCAGCATCGCTTTGGGGTGATCCAGCGTGCTCAGCTCGAACAGAAGGGCGAAAATTTAGATATTCTCGTGATGAGCGCCACGCCCATCCCCAGGACGATCACCCTGACGCTCTATGGGCAATTTGAGATCTCGATCTTAGATGAACTGCCCTTTGAGAAGAAGATCCAGACGTTCTGGGTCTCGGAGGAGAAGCGCGATCAAGTCTATGAGTTTGTCGCTCAAGAGCTGAAGCGGGGCGCGCAAGCGTATGTCGTCTTCCCGCTGATCGAAGAGTCTGAAGAGTTGGACGTCAAGGCGGCGACGCAGGCCAAAGAGGAGCTCGAACGGACGTTCTTCAGAGAATTTCGTGTGGGGCTGCTGCACGGGCGCATGAGCGAGAGCGAGAAGCACGCCGTGATGGAGCGGCTCATTCACAGAGAGCTGGACGTGTTGGTGAGCACGACGATTATCGAGGTGGGGATTGACGTGCCCAGCGCGACGGTGATGATCATTGAGCACGCCGACAGATTTGGGCTGTCGCAGCTCCATCAGTTGCGGGGGCGGATCGGGCGCGCCGGAGATACAGCGTACTGTTTTGCGATAGCCACGCCGCGCAGCGAGGACGGGCACCGACGATTACACGTCTTCCAGAGCACGCTCGACGGGTTTCAGATTGCCGAAGAAGATCTACAGATTCGCGGGCCGGGAGATGTCTTAGGAGTAGCCCAGCACGGGCTGGATAGCACGTTCAAGGTCGCCGATCTCATCGCAGATCTCGATTTGATGAAAGCTGCTCGTGAGGAAGCATTTCGCTTGATCGCGCACAGCCCCGATCATCCGTTGGTCGAAGAGTTCCGGCGGCGGTTTGGTGAGAGATTCGCGCTGACGCGGGTATGATCGTTCTTAGCGTATGCGCTTGACTGTAGAACGCCAATCGCATATAAACTGAAGCCGGGAGAGAGTTACGGACATGATCACGCGCGACGAGGTGCTCCATATTGCCCAGCTGGCCAAGCTGAAGCTCAGCGAAGAAGAAGTTGCGCTCTTCCAGGAGCAGCTTGGGCGCATTCTCGAATACTTTCGACAGATAGAGAAGCTCAACACGGAGCACGTCGCGCCGATGAAACATGTCTTCGATGTGCACACGGGAGTGCGAGCAGACGAACCCCGCCCATCGGTCTCACCCCAAGAGGCCCTCAAGAACGCGCCCAAGCGCCGAGATGATTATTTCGAAGTCCCCAAGGTCGTGGAGAAGACCTGAACCCGCCGCGACGCGATATTATTATCATAGCGATCGAGTTCGAAGCGCATGGACGGATCGCGCAAGAGTCGTATCGGGTCTTGCAGGTGGCGCACGCGCACCAAGAGCGACGCATCGGGGGTGGCCACCGGTGGCACCCACAGAAACGTCACGGTCGCCGAGCCCTGAGCGGGGATCGTTATAAAGTGCCGGAACACCGGCGCGGTGAGCGGGTCGGCGTCCGCATCAACGGGCTGCCAGCCTTCAGGCCATGCCGAGAGATCGAGCTGCGAGTTGTCCTTCCAATAGAGCTCGACGACAGCGTTGGGCACGTCCACCAGCCCGCGGTTGTGCACGGTGACGAAGACGCGATTGACGGCGTTCGCGAGAGCATCTTCGTGATCGCTCTCGCCGAAGGGCTCTTCGGTGCTGTTGACGATCCCTAGGGGAGCGCCATCGACTCGAATATCCGGGCTGAAGCCGATCTCTGCTGAGGGGACGCTGCCATCATCACTGGCGCTGTCTCGGACGATCAACTCTGCAAGAGCTTGCTCTAAGAGATAGAGCGCCGCTGGAAGATTCTCTTCAAACGTTGGCAGGATCTGATCGGCTGGGAGCACAAACCCCGGCTCGCCCGTGGCCGGGCGCAGCTCAATCACAAACGAGATGCCCCCGGTCTCGCTGTAGAACCAATCGGTGGAGACGCCGGCTGCCGGATAAGGGCAGTCTAAGCTGATCTGGCAGGCTCGATAGGTCTGCCCGTGAGCAGTGAAGATAAGCTGTGCCATCGTCTCGCCGATGCGCGCGTACTCCACGCTATCGGACGGAGGGTCAAAGCGCGCCCCTTCGCTCAAGGGGATGGGAGGGTCGAATGTGTATCCCCACGGCCAACCCACGAGCTGAGAGAAGCTGTGATAGTCTATGAACGCTTTGAAGCGTCGCTGGGGAGAGAGCACGAGATCGCGGATCGCTCGGATTTCTGGCTCAGAGAAGGGTTCCGGCCCACGATAGGTGATACTGTTGGGATTGCGGCTGCCGCCGGCACGCGAGTCCCACTGGAAGCTCCAATTTCTGTTCAAGTCGACCCCGAAGATGCCGTTGCCCAGGTCTCTTCTGTTTTTGCGCCAGAGGCGACAGTACGACTGTGGGGCCGTGGGGCACGGGTCAGCGCGCGTGTACTCGTGCCCGTCGGGGTTGACCAGCGGGACGATCCAGATTTCTAAATTATTTATGAGTCTTCTGACGCGCTCGTCGGTCTCATAGTGTTGGGCTAAGTGCTGAGCGATCAGAAACGGGACCTCGACGCCGATCCACTCGCGGGCGTGCTGCCCGCCGATAAAGAGCGTTTCGGGTTCTGTGGGGTCTTCTAGAGAGACGTCGTCGCTGAGCTTGATCGCCCAGATCTGGCGGCCTTCGTGGCTCTGTCCGAGAGAGACGACCCTCACGATGGAAGGGTACTGCTCAGCTAGGGCGAAGAGATCGGCTGTGAGCGAGCGGAACTCCCACAGCCCAAAGCCCGCGATGTTTGTCGTTCCCGTGAAGTCATAGGCGTGATAGGGCGGCGGGGATTGGGGCTGAGCGAGCTGGCTCCCCCCAAGAGCAAAGAGAAAGACTATGAGCACGAGCGCATGACGCATAGATGAACCTCCCATGGCTTTGCTATTATGGCGTGACGACAGTCCCGACGGCCTCCCCGCGCATGATTCTTTCTAAGTTTCCCTTGTCGAAGACATCGAAGACTCTGATCTCTATTTTGTTCTCGCGGCAGATCGTCAGGGCTGTCAGATCCATCACGTTCAGTCTTTTTTCTATTGCTTCGTCTATGGTCAGTTCTCTGTAGCGCTTGGCCTTGGGGTTCTTTTGAGGATCGGCGCTGTAGACGCCGGGGACATCGGTCGCTTTGAGGAGGATTTTCGCGCCGATCTCGCTGGCTCGGATCGCTGCGGCTGTGTCGGTAGTCACAAAGGGGTTGCCCGTCCCCCCGGCGAAGATCACGATCTTCTTCTCTGCGAGGGCGCGGCGAGCGCCGAGGGGATCGAGGGGCTGGGCGTATGAGACGGGGATCGCTGACTGCAAAATCACTGAGATGCCCTTGCTCTCTAAGCTCTGGCGCAGCGCCATCCCGTTCAAGACGGTCGCGAGCATCCCCATCTGGTCGGCGACGACCCGGTCGAAGTCTGTGAGCTGGGCCCCGCGGATGAAGTTGCCCCCACCGACGACAAGAGCGATCTCTGCGCCGAGCCGGTGGACAGCTCGCAGCTGCTCCGAGATAGACTCGACGGCGCGAGGGTCTATCCCTACAGGCCCCAGCGCCTCCCCGGAGAGCTTCAATAAGAATCTATTTCCCGACTTCAAACCGTGCGAATCTCCTGATGACGATCGTCTCCCCGACTTTGCTGGTCAGCTCGCCTAAGATATCTTCGACGGTCGTCTTGCCTGTGGGGTCCTTGATGAAGGGCTGCTTCAGCAAGCAGACTTGCTGATAGAAGTTTTTGATCTTGCCCTCGACGATCTTCTCGATGACCTGAGGGGGCTTGCCCTCTTGTTCGGCTTGATGGCGATAGACTTCCTTCTCGCGCTCGATGACTTCAGGGGGCACGTCCTCGGGCTTGACGTACTGTGGGGGCGGGTACGCCGCCGCGATGTGCATGGCCAAGTCTTTCAGAACCTCGCGGAACGCTTCGCTGTTGGCGGCGAAGTCCGTCTGGCAGTCCATCTCGATCAAGACCCCGACGCGCCCGTTGTGATGGATATAAGCTTCCACACGCCCCTGCTTGGCCTCCCCCCCTCTCGACGCGAACAGCTCTTTGCCCTGCTCGCGCAGGATGAGCTTGGCCTTCTCTAAATCGCCGTTGGCTTGTTGCAGAGCCTTCTTGCAGTCGAGAATCCCAATGCCGGTCTCCTCACGAAGTCTCTTCACTAGTTCGTTCAGTGATGCCGTGCTCATTGGATAGCTCCCTCTTCGGTGTCCGTCGTCTCTGTGGGGGCCCCGTTGCCCTCGACGACAGCAACAGCTGGGGATTCTTCGGGTTTTTGGGGTTTCCCCTCGGAGCGCCCCTCGCGGCCCTCGAGCACCGCGTCGGCGATGCGGGCCGTGATCAGCTTTGTCGCCTTGATCGCGTCGTCGTTGCCAGGGATAGGATAGTCAATGGGGTCGGGATCGCAATTGGTATCCACAATGGCGACCACGGGAATCCCCAGAAGCTTCGCCTCGTGAATCGCGTTCTTCTCTAAGATCGTGTCCACGACGAAGAGCACCCCGGGCAGTTGATCCATATGGCGCAGGCCCTCGAGAGTGCGCTGCAGCTTCATCAGTTCGCGCCGCCAGTTCTGGGCCTCTTTGGGGGGCATACTATCGAAGACCCCGGCCTGCTCCATGTCCTCTAGGTCCTTCATTCTCTGAATGCGCTTCTGGATGACGCTGAAGTTGGTGAGCGTTCCGCCCAGCCACCGGGTGTTGACGTAGTGGGCGCCGCAGCGCTTGGCTTCTTCGGCGATGGTCTCTTGGACCTGGCGCTTGGTGCCCACAAAGAGCGCGTTCTTCCCCGACGCGACCGTATCGCGCACAAAGAGATAGGCCTCCTCAAACAGCCGGATAGTCTTTTCTAAATCTATAATATGAATCCCCTTGCGCTCGGTAAAGATGTACTCGCGCATCTTGGGGTTCCACTTGCGCACGCGGTGCCCGAAATGCACCCCCGTCTCTAAAAGCTCTTTGATCGTTAGAAGCTCCACATCGCTTCCTCCTTTCTCCATAGTTCCGAGCGTCCCCGCTATCCCAACACGGATAAGACAGCACAAAGGACGCGTGAGCGGTCTTCTAATGTAGCACAAGGAGCGCCCTTCTGCAAGTCCATCACTATTTTTGCCCATTGTCGGGGAGTTGCTTTTGCGGCTATAATTGAAGCGGGTGATGCGAGAGTGCCCGACGAATTCGCGCGGCCGCTGCCGAAGAACCGCGAGGCCGAACAGGTCGTCCTGGGGGCGGCCATGTTCGAGCCCGACAGGGTCGTCCCTCAGCTGTTGCAGACCCTCCAGCCGGACGATTTCTACTGGAAGGCCCATCAGACTGTCTATCGGGTCATCCTGGAGCTCTTTGAGGGCGGCAAGCCCGCCGATCTCATCACGGTGGGGAATCGTCTGGACGAGCTGAACAAGCTCGACTCGGTCGGGGGCCGGGCGTACTTGAGCGAGTTGGTCTCGAAGGTCACCACGACGGCGAGTGTGCCCTACTACGCCGAAATTATCAAGAAGAAGGCGATCCTGCGGGCGCTCATCGAAGCGGGCCACGAGATCGCCGAGCTGGGGTTTCAAGAAGAATCGGAGCTTGAGCCCCTGCTCGACGCGGCTGAAGAGAAGGTCTTTCAAGTCTCGCGCTTCCAGCTCAAGCAGAACTTCTATCTCATTCGAGACTTCCTGCACGAGCACTTGGAGCATCTTGAGAGACTCCAGCGCGATCCTTCGCAGCATACCGTCACGGGGTTGCCCACGGGCTATAGGAGATTCGACGAGATGACGGCGGGGTTGCAGCCGTCCGATCTCATCGTGATTGCGGCCCGCCCCAGCATGGGGAAGACTTCTCTGGCGCTCTCTATCGGGCGGAACATGGCGCTGCGCTTCGGCAAGTGCGTGGGGTTTTTCAGCTTAGAGATGACCAAAGAGCAAGTCTTAGAGAGATTGCTGTGCGCCGAGGCGCGGATCAACTTACACCGGCTGCGCGGGGGGTATCTGCAGACGGATTCCGAATCGTGGCGACGGATTATCAACGCGGCAAACAAGCTGCAAAACAGCAAGATCATCATTGACGACACGCCCAGTATTTCTGTATTGGAGCTGAAAGCCAAGGCGCGGCGCATGAAGTCCGAGCATGGGCTGGACGCGCTCTTTGTGGACTATCTGCAGTTGGTAGAGGCTGGGGGGCACAGCGAGGTGCGCGAGCAAGAAGTCGCGTATATTGCGCGGTCGCTGAAGGGCCTGGCGCGCGAGCTGAACATCCCCGTGGTAGCATTATCGCAACTGTCGCGGGCGCCGGAGCGGCCGCCGCGGCGGCCGAG
>JBBISQ010000082.1:0-7832 GCA_037441155.1 Candidatus Fraserbacteria bacterium | reverse complement strand
TCAACCCGGTGACGATGGCCGCGCTGGGCGCGACGATCGGCTACAACATCGGCGCGACCATGACTGCAAACGAAGAGCCTGCGCCGACGTATACGTTCCCGCTCTTCGCGCGACGTTTTTGAAGCCAGAGGGCTGATCGCGTATCGGCGGGGGGAACTGGTGATTCTGGACGAAGCTGCATTGCGGTGATATGTTACCCTCCCCCGTGAGTCTTATGCGCTTTTTCCGTTCCGAAGCAACTTGGGCAAGATCTGCGAACAGGTCCGAGGAGCTGCCCATAGTGCCCCTGTGGAGCCGCGCCTAACGGGATCTTGAGCACGGCATCTCGCCCCAGGCGTGGAAGCCCGGGGTCATGACGCTGAGGAGGCCCTGCGTGCAGCAGAGGCGGTGGTGAAGTTCTGTGCAGATCATATCGCTCGACTTAGCAACAGTGCTCCATAGGCTCTAGGAGTAGGAGCAGAAGCCCTTCGGGAGGACAGTTTCTTGCAGGCGAGCTGCCCACGTGCATCGCCCGGTGCCCTCTAGCTTTCGTAAGCCGTTCTACGTGACCTTCAGCTCATCAAGGAACTTCGTCAAATCGATCGTCGGTCGGCCCTGACTGTCAGCAATCGTCTGCTTGGCCGGGGGCGCCTCACGATAGAACGGGATTCTCTGGGCGATGCGCTCTTCATACGACGGCACCGTCTCGTTCTTGAGTAGAATCCCGATGGGAATCCGGTCGCCCCACTCCAGAGCCTTCTCGATAAATTTATTGAGCTTCTCAGTGATCTCCGCGTCGCTCATCCCTGGGCGAATCAGCGGGTCATAGCCCTGCTCTTCGACCTTGTAAACCCGCGGCAGGGCCTTGCCCGTCTGCGGGTCTTTCCGGTCTTCCCCGCCGTACCATTCGCGCGTGTTGATGTCGTTATACGTCGGACAGGGCTGGAGGACGTCAATAAACGCCGAGCCGTTGTGCGCAATCGCTTGCTTTATTACGCTTACTAAGTGCTTGATATCATACGCGTAGCTGCGGGCGATGAACGTGTAGCCAGCAGCTAGAGCGAGAAAGAGCGGGTTGACCCCCTGGTTGATATTGGGCTGGGGCAGCGATTTTGTCTGGACGCCCAGCTTCAGCGTCGGAGAAGCTTGGCCCTTGGTCAGCCCGTAGACCCCGTTGTTGTGCAGTATATACGTAATATCAGTGTTGCGCCGCCCGGCGTTGACGAAGTGCCCCGCACCGATCCCTAAGCCGTCGCCATCGCCGCCGACGGCGATGACCGTCAGATCGGGATTGGCGAGCTTGGCTCCGGTGGCGTAGGGCAGGACGCGCCCGTGAAGCGTGTGAATCCCGTAAGTATTAATATAGTGCGGGGTCTTCCCGGAGCAGCCAATCCCTGAGAAGACCGCGACGCGATGGGGGTCGAGATCGAGCTCGGTCAGGGCCATCTGCACAGCGTTGAGGATCCCGAAATCGCCGCAGTTGTGGAGCGTCGCGCACTCGCTGACGTAGCTGTGAACGTCTTCGACTTCGAGGTTCCAGACAGGCCCGTCATACTCGAAGGTCTCAATGCTGGCTACGGGGATCATAACGAAGTTCTGGCCGACGATGGTTGAGGGCGGCTTGCCCGTGAAGCGCCCGGTGCGGCGGCGAAGCCCTAAGATCTTCGCCAGATGTGCAACGTCGCGCTGGTTGGTAACAAAGAGCGTATAGGCCTCGCGATGACCTGGACGAGCCGGGTCAGTGTACACCGAGGGCACAATCCCCTGGCGCAAGAGCAGGAGCTTCAGTTGGTCGCGCAGCTTCTTTGAGATCGTCCTATAGCTTGCTCTGGCGCGAGTTGGATGCACCCAGCCGTCCCCACGCCACAATCCCTTCAAGAGCTCGCGTTGCTTCTCCAAAGGCAACAGCATCATAAAGTGCGGCAGTCGTTTATTCTGCGCACCGCTGCCGAACCACTCCCGAAACGCCCGAGCCAGCCGTGAGGAATGAATAGAAACCTCAACCAAATTTCTCCCAGATTTCTCTTTGGATGTAACTTGTAAGCCGAAAAGATTCGAGACAATTCGCTTAATGTCCTCGACATACTCGTGCTCGTTGATGTTGAATGAAAAACACACTGAGGCATCAAGCTTGCTCTTGTTGGCTGAGCGCTGATCTATCCAACCCTCAGCAAGGTAATATCCCACCAGCCTGAGAAATGCTCCAGAGATCTTGACTTTATCCGGCAGCAGCGAACTCTTCCGATCCATGAGGAGCTTCTTGGGGAGTTCAACCTCCTCAAGATCGATAACTTCTGATAGAATCGGGTAAGCCAGATAATCGCCCTTTTTGATTTGGTCAGCTCGCTCCCACACCAGCTCGAAGCGCTTATTATGGCGCTTGGGATGATGGCGCCTTGCGATCAAGACCGGGTGCTCCGGCGTCAAGACCGTCTCCCCTAAACACTTGGCGCGGATTCTATACATCGGCCCTTGATGCCTATGGCTGAAGACCTCTGTCACCCGATGATAGTGCCCGTCCCAGCCGAGCACACGATCCCCTACGGTGATGGTCTCAATCGGCTTGATATCGGGGTTCGTATGAATGAGTGACCCTGGCAACACACATCCCGGACACCAGTTGTTATGAACATTTGTTTTATAATCTTGCGCTTTACGCACCATGAGTGAGCACCATCCTTCGCGGGGCCTTGCCCGATAAGATCTCTTTGACAGAATGATAGACTTCGTCCCTGGTGATCGGACGACCGTTGAATTTGAGTATGAGATGATCCATGGCGATACCCGTTTGCTCGCGCACCAGCCCGGCAAACTGCCCAGAATAGTTGTTCTCGATGCACGCCCGACGCTTGGCTCTCTCTAATAATCTCTTGAGATCGTCGCTGGGCAGGGGAGAGAGCAGCCGACACTGGACGAAACAGACCGAGTGCTTTTCCGCGTGCAAGACTTCCAACGCATCGAGAATCGCACCCTTGGGTGAGCCCCAGCTCACTAAGACCAATTCTGAGTCAGGATCGCCAAAGATGTTGAGCTTCTCAGAGAGCGAAATCTCCCGCGCCGCGATCTCTAATTTCTTTGCGCGTTTGTCCATCATGCGGACGCGCTCGACCGGGTCTTCCGTGATGTGCCCGAATTCGTCGTGCTCGTCGCCGGTGTTCCAGAAGATCCCATTGGGAGTCCCCAGGATGGTGCGCGGCGAGATCCCCGATTCTGTATACGCGAATCGCTTGTATCCATCAGAGAGATCGCTCACGAGCACGCCCCGGTCAATCCGCCCCTTGAGGGGATCGAAGATGGGAGAGGTCTGGCTGCTACTGGCGAGCGCTTTATCTAACAAGTGAATGACGGGAAGCTGGTACTTTTCGGCGTAATTGAAGGCGCGGATCTCGTCGTAGAAGCATTCTTCCAAATCCCCTGAAGCGAGGACAATTCTTGGGAACTCACCATGCCCGGCGTGCAGGACAAATCTCAGATCGCCCTGCTCATGGCGGGTAGGGAGCCCCGTGCTGGGGCTGCCCCGCTGATAGAGCGTGACGACGACGGGAACTTCGTTGATGCCGGCCCAGCCCAAGGCTTCGACCATGAGCGAAAACCCCGGTCCAGACGTGCTCGTGGCGGCTCGCGCTCCGGCGAGCGCCGCCCCGGTGGCCATGGTAATAGCAGCGATCTCGTCCTCGACTTGGACGACCACGATCGCGCCGCGCTCGCCGTGGCGCTCGAAGACCTGATGGGCTTCTAAGTAGGTGCTCTCGTCGGTCGCGGGGCTGATGGGGTAATACGTCTGTACGGTGCAGCCTGCCGCGAGCTTCCCCAGCGCCGTCGCTTGATTCCCCGTTACATAAATGCGCGACTCGCTCGCCTTGATCGGCTCCAAAGTGATGGGGAAATCCTGAGTGAAGTTCTTTATGATGTATTCATAAGCGAGCTCGCACGCACGCAGGTTCAGCTCGATCACTTTCTTCTTGCCGTGAAAGATATCTTCGAGAGCGCGCTCTAAGAGTTTGATATCATAGCGCACGATGGCACACGACGCGGCGACGGCCATAGCGTTGGCGAGGCGCTTGGCTTGGGCCAGTTGGGGGGCTTTCTCCCCCATCATCTTCTGCAGGAGCTCATCGAAGGGGACGGGATAGAGCCGCACGCCGCGGGCTTGAGCGTCCTGGAGCATCCCGCCCAGCGTCTCATCAAGATCTCTCGACTGAAGATAGTGTTGGATATCGTGGCGCGCCCGGTGCTCCAGTGCCGCGACCTTGCTCACTGTCGTATCTATCAGCTTGGGGTCGTAGACGAGGGCGCCATTCGGCTTGACAGTGAGCGCATGGAGAAAGACGGTCTCGGCGTCGGCGCTCACCAAGATATCTGTGTACGAGCGGGTCGAGCGGACGGGGCGATCACTCACCGTCACTTGATAGTAGCTGTGCTCGCCCATGATGTTGCTGTAGTATTCGCGCTGGCCGTAGACATAGAGCCCGCCGAAGGCACAGGCTTTGGCGAAGAGATTTGCCGCAGAGTCGACTCCGCTGCCCTGCGCGCCCCCGACGAGCCACGCCAGAGAGTTTTTCTGGGGCATACCATGACTCATCTCCTATGAAAAACGGACTCGAATAATCCCCGTTAAGATACTGAAATTGTGGGGCGAGCGCAACTGCGCAAGAAAAACAAAAAGCCACGGGGATTTCCCCGTGGCTCAGGCTTCTGCTTGTGTAAGAGACTTTATTGCACCGCGCTCGCTCCGGTGACGACCATGAGCTTCGCTTCGACTTTGGTCGTCTCCTCGCCCACGTCAAAGGCCAGCTCGCGCACCAGCCCACTGATGGGAGCACGGACTTCGAGCTTCTTCAGCTCGGCTTGGAGTTTTTCGCGCTCCTTGAGGCTCTTCGCCCGCGCGATCTCGTTCATGAGCTGCTCAAGACGTATCTGGTCTTTGATGGCAAGCAGCGCCCCTTCAGCGACCATCATCCCTTGGGTGACGAAGAGCCGGCTCGCCCCATTTGTCAGCTCGAAGCGCACTGAGACCAACAAGGGCTCAGGCTCTTCCTCGCTGCGATCGACAGAGACCGTCTCGCGGTTGATGACCCGCTCTTCGATCTCGATCTGGCGGCTCTTGCCCGCGATCAGCACCCCTTGGCGAATCCATTGAAAGTCGGTCACAGCAAGCCCAAACGGATCTGCGGTCACTGTCAGGCGTGCTCTTTCGCCCGGCCCGACGCGCCCGTTCGTAAAGACTATCACGTTGCTCCTGAGCACAGAGAGGGTGCTCTTGAACGGCTCGACCTTGACAAATCCCGTGGGGATCTTCTTGAACTCGATCTGGAGGCCGTCAGCTTCGACACCGGTGTCGTTGGTGAATGTGAGCGTCAGCTGCTTTCCCGGAGAAGAGCTGACCCCAGCAGCAACAGTATCCGTGCTTGTCGAGTGCGATTGGTTCACTAAGATCGGTCCGGCGGCCATAAGGGCCATCACTGGCAGAGCCAGGGCCATCACGCGCACGATCTTCTTGCCTGTCATTCTGCTCACCCCTTTCTGGGAGATAGGGAACGAGATATATAACCCCAAGCTGGGGGACAAGTTTCACTCCAGCGTTTGACAGACTCCCGAAGTCTGCTTTACAATAGTGCCCTCAATTCTACTTTTTGAATTTTTGAAGGAGGACGGTCATGCCTGCAGAGCTCAACCAAAAAGCTCCAGACTTCACAACCAAAGCCTGCGACGGCGAGCGGATCGAGGACTTCACGCTCAGCAGAGAGCTGGGCAAAGAGAGTATCGTCCTGGCGTTCTTCCCCTTAGCGTTCAGCCCCGTCTGCACCGACGAGATGTGTCAGCTTCGCGACAGCCTGGCGCAATTTAACTCTCTCAAAGCGCGCGTCTACGGGATCAGTGTGGACAGCCCATTCACCCTCAATGCGTTCATCAAGGCGAACCATCTCAAATTCAAGCTCCTGACGGATTTCAATAGGGAGATCAGTCGGGCCTACGGGGCATTGCACGACGACCTGATGGGGTTGAAGGGAGTTGCCAAGCGCAGCGTCTTTGTCTTAGACAAGGACGGCGTCGTGCGGTACAAATGGGTCAGCGACGATCCCAGACAGCTCCCAGATTTTGGGGCGATCAGAAAAGCCCTTGAGGGTCTTGCGTGAGGGCTATGGCGCAAAATGCCCTTCAAGAGAGAACTTTTCAGCTCTTGACAACGGGGATAGTCTGTGCTATAATGCCGGTACTCCTCAGAGAAGATCGCTCTTTGACAAGTGGATAGCATGAAGCAAAGCGCTGTTTCTCTCGACCCCGAGAGAAGCATGGGGCCTCATTGAAGAATGGGGCTCTACCTTGAGTGACTCTCGAGATTCACTAGAGGGTATGATCCCGGCTCAGGGTGAACGCTGGCGGCGCGCCTAACACATGCAAGTCGTGCGCGAAAGGCCTGAACCGCAAGGGGATGGCCGAGTAGAGCGGCAAACGGGTGAGTAACACGTAGCTGACCTGCCTCCGCGACGGGGATAACACTCCGAAAGGGGTGCTAATACCCGATATGCTCACGGGGATTCGTCCCTGCGAGGAAAGCTCCCGCAAGGGAGCACGCGGAGAGGGGGCTGCGGCCTATCAGCTAGTTGGTGGGGTAACGGCCCACCAAGGCGATGACGGGTAGGGGGCGTGAGAGCGTGGCCCCCCACATGGGGACTGAGACACGGCCCTGACTCCTACGGGAGGCAGCAGTGGGGAATCTTCGGCAATGGGCGCAAGCCTGACCGAGCGACGCCGCGTGGAGGATGAAGGCCTTCGGGTTGTAAACTCCTTTTCAGGGGGAAGAATAAGTCCGGGAGGCAATGCCCGGATGATGACGGTACCCCTGGAAGAAGCCACGGCTAACTCTGTGCCAGCAGCCGCGGTAAGACAGAGGTGGCGAGCGTTACCCGGATTCACTGGGCGTAAAGGGTGTGTAGGCGGTCGCGTGTGTCCCTGGTGAAATCTCCCTGCTCAACGGGGAGAGGTCCAAGGAAACTACGCGGCTGGAGGGCCGGAGAGGGAGGCGGAACTTCCAGAGTAGCGGTGAAATGCGTAGATACTGGAAGGTACCTCAATAGCGAAGGCAGCCTCCTGGCCGGTTCCTGACGCTGAGACACGAAAGCGTGGGGAGCAAACCGGATTAGATACCCGGGTAGTCCACGCCCTAAACGATGCCGACTAGGTGTTGGCCTCGCACATGCTGGGTCAGTGCCGCAGCTAACGCGGTAAGTCGGCCGCCTGGGGTGTACGGCCGCAAGGTTGAAACTCAAGGGAATTGACGGGAGCCCGCACAAGCGGTGGAGCACGTGGTTCAATTCGATGGTAAGCGAAGAACCTTACCAGGGCTTGACATGCACGTAGTAGGACCCCGAAAGGGGAACGAGCCCGTGGAGAAATCCACGGGCAGCGTGCACAGGTGCTGCATGGCTGTCGTCAGCTCGTGCCGTGGGGCGTCGGGTTAAGTCCCATAACGAGCGCAACCCCTACCCCCAGTTGCCACCAGGTCCGCTGGGCACTCTGGGGGAACTGCCGGTGAATAGCCGGAGGAAGGAGGGGATGACGTCAAGTCAGCATGGCCCTTATGTCCTGGGCGACACACGTGCTACAATGGGCGGTACAAAGGGTCGCCAACCCGCAAGGGGGAGCCAATCCCAAAAAGCCGCCCTCAGTTCGGATTGAGGTCTGCAACCCGACCTCATGAAGCCGGAATCGCTAGTAATCGCGGATCAGCCACGCCGCGGTGAATACGTACTCGGGCTTTGTACACACCGCCCGTCACACCAGCCGAGCGGGAGCGGCTCGAAGTCCCGCAAGGGCCGAAGGCCGCTTTCGTGAGGGGGGTGAAGTCGTAA
>JBBISQ010000081.1:0-7834 GCA_037441155.1 Candidatus Fraserbacteria bacterium | reverse complement strand
GTCGAGGCTGCTACTCCGCTGACGGGCACGGGGTAGAGTTGATAGCTGCCCAGCGCGACTGTCAGCGTTCCCACCTTCGTCCAGCCCTCCAGACCGCGAAGATCTCCATCGGGAGCGGGAAGCTTGGCGGGATCGGTCGGCTCCGTCTGGACAAAGACTTCGACTTGCGCCGATCTATCTCCCGTGGCCTTCAAGCAGAATTGGAGCTCGGCTAAGGGCTGGTTTCGCGCAGCTACACGGTAGACAACCCAATCGCCGTCGTCGTTCATCCCCGTCTCGAAGGGTTTTTCAGTCTTGCCCCAAGCCTGCCATTTTGCTAGGAACGAAGAGTCTATAGCCGCGAGATCAGCCCAGTGATCGGCACCGCGCTTGTCTGGAGTAACGTTTGTGCCCCCGGTGGCGAGATAGCGCGCGCCGTCGCGCAAGAAGAGCCCTTCTGTCGGAAGCCCCGGATCGCAGACGACGGCTGTCGGCGCTGGAGGAGTTGGCTGAGGCGGCTGCACGGCAACAACTACGAACGTGCGGGTCCCCAGAAGCTCCGGTGGGGCACTAGCAGGATGATGTATCACTCGCACGAGATACGTGCCGGGCGGGAGAATTCCTACTCCGATCGTGTACGGCCCCCAGGGAGTCAGCGCCATCGTGCACATCGTGCCGGGGTTAGACGTGTTGATCGTGATCGTGGTGCCGAAGATGCTTGGGACTGGGTTTTGGGGAACACAGCCATTCTTATAGACGCCGGAGATCTGGATGAAGACTGGTGTGCCAAAGGGGACGATAGGACCGGGAATAATGTTAATATTTGTGCCGACTTGCGCAGCACCCGACACGGCCAGCAACAGTACGCCCAAGACCATAACGCCCACGCGCTTCCATGCGCGCCACAACCGCATAGAGAGATCACCCCTTGAGTTTAGATTTTAAAAGAGTAGCCCCCACGGTGGAGGGTTACTCTATATACCCACACCTTGGGGGCTGAGTTTCACCGGCTAGAAGACAGCTTACCCAGCCAAGGAGAGCACGAAGGGCATCGTCGGCCCGCCGACTTTGATCACCAAGACGAAGAAGACGACTCCCGGCACCGGCCCGCCCCCAAAGGTCGTAAGCGGAGCAAAGATGGCCGGACGATCACAGAAGACCGTCAGTCCGCCCCCCGGCGGCGGCACCGAAAAGCACGTCGCCAACGTAGGAATCCCCACGACCCACAAGACGACCGGCGTCGCCGGACGATCATACGTCACAGCCGCGCGCAGTTGCCCTGTTCCAGAGCTGACCCAGTAGCCCACAGCTTGAAATCCAAATCCCAACGCTCCCAAGATCAATGGGTCATCGGCGTTGCCGATCTTGGGCTTGTCTTGAGAGCCCTGCACTTCGACTGTTGCCCCGGCGGCTTGGAGAGCGGAGATGAGCTGCTGCGGGTTCATGCCCGGGGTGAGCGGCGGCAAGCCCGGCGGCAGCGTCGGTTGCCCTGTGGGCGGCTGTGGCTGTTGCCCCGCAACCGTCGCTAGGATCGTGCCGCACTCGTACTTGGTCTCCTGCCCTACGGGAACGGTCAGCTCAAGGGCGGTCGCTTGCCCTTGAGCCCCAATGAAGGCCCCGCGCACGAGCAAAGCCGTCGGTGACGCGCGCAGCTCAAACTTGAACTCGCGCTTCGTCTCCACAGGGATGATTATCGGCGGAGTGAAGAGCTGCGTCGCCAGGGGCGTCTGCTGTTGCAACCAACTCAATTGCACGATCTGCACGCCCCCGCGGCAGCTGAGATTGCTGATCACAGCCGATACTGAGATAGCCTGCTGGGCCAGTGGCCCATAGCCCAGCCCGATCAACACAACCCCGACCAGCCCGACTAACAGCCACAACCGACGCTTCATAGACGATCAGCCTCCTGTCGCTGATTTGGGATATGTGTGGCGTTTCGCTCTCAAGCGCTCTTCTGCGATACGATCGGCTATCCGATGCGGGGCTAGCCCCTCGCGCCGCGCCATCTCGAAGATTTTCAGCAACCGACCGTAGATCTTCTCCGTCTCGTGCAGGGCTTTCTCGAACGACCCCCCAAGCAAGTCCTGCACCCCCGCAATCAGACCCCCAGCATTGATGACGTAATCGGGAGCATAGAGAATCCCGAACTCATGCAATCTGTCGCCGTGTCTGGGATCTTTGAGCTGATTATTGGCCGATCCCGCGATGATCTTGCAATTGAACAAAGGCAACGTCGTGTCGTTGATAACGCCCCCCAAGGCGCACGGCACGAACGCATCGCATTCGAGGGCGTAGATCGCGTCCGGGGGCTCGACGACCTTGGCGCCGAATTCGCTCTGCACTCTCTCCAACGCGCGACGGTCGATGTCGCTCACAAAGATCTGGGCGCCCTCACGCGCCAAAAGCTTTATGAGGTAATACCCCACTTTGCCCGCCCCCTGCACAGCGAGCCTACGCCCCTGGAGGGAACTGTTGCCAAAGACCGTCTGGAAGCAGGCTTTTAAGCCGTACACAACCCCTTGGGCTGTCACTGTTGAGAGGTCTGGAGTGGCGCCCTTGGCCCCGGCCAAAAACTTCGTCTCGTGCATCATGACTCTGAGGTCGTCGGCGCTGATGCCGACGTCTTCCCCGGTAGTAAAGAGCCCGTTGAACTGCTGGACGACGCGGGCGTAGGCGCGCAGAAGCTCTGGAGTCTTGTCGCGCTTGGGGTCCCCTAAGATGACGCCCTTGCCGCCACCGAAGGGCAGCTCAGCCAACGCGCACTTATAGCTCATCGCTTGGGCGAGTTTGAGCGCGTCTTCGAGCGCTGCCTCCCAACTGGCATAGGGATAGAAGCGCGTCCCGCCGGTCGCGGGCCCTAAGGCCGTGCTATGGATGACGATGAGCGCCTTGAGACCCGTCGAGAGATCGTTGTAATAGTGCACTTCCTGTGGGGCGTAGTGCGCCATCAACTCGTGCGCGTTCTTCTGAGGCGTTTTCATAGTCGTAGGATCCTTTCGAAGATGGGCAAGAGAAATCCGCTGGAGAGCATACCGAGCAATGCGCCACTGATGACATCAGATGGATAATGTTCAGCCACGTGAATGCGCGAAACCGCGATGACGCTCGCGGCGCTGTATGCAGCGATCTGCACTGGCAATATCGGGTAAAAATGTGACAATACATAGGCGATTCCAAACGAGGTCGTCGCGTGGCCCGAGGGGAACGAGTAGGTGTCGAGCAGGCGGTACCCCAAGTCATGTGTGGGAGCGATATAGAGCGGTCGCGTGCGCTTGAAGACGAGCTTTAACGCACGAAAAAGCGCGATATTGATGATCGTGATCGCGAAGGCGATCATCACGTACTTGCGGTCCAGCGGTGTGCCCCAGATGAGTATAAATAAGCCGATCAGACCCCACAGATAGCCATCCCCAAAGTACGTGGCGACGATCATTGCTGGGGAGAGCCTCTTGAGCAAGCGGTTGGCCGCGACGAACCGCAAGTACCGCTCGTCCCACAGGACGATCGTGTAGGGCAGAATGTCTGCGAGATAGTGATAGAGCGTGAGAAATCTCTTCTGTATAGCTGCTTGGGTGCGTCCCATTATGGGCTCCTCTCGCTCTTGGTGCGCAGTGTAGGGAAGAGAATGACTTCACGGATTGACGGCGCGTCCGTCAAGATCATGGTGAGTCTGTCTATGCCGATGCCCAGGCCTCCTGTGGGCGGCATCCCGTGCTCGAGAGCCGTCAAGAAATCCTCATCGAGGGGTTGGGTCTCCTCATCGCCGGCGCGGTGCATCGCTTCTTGCGCGAGGAACCGCTCTCGCTGATCAATGGGGTCATTGAGCTCGGAAAAGGCGTTCCCAAACTCCATCGCCCCGATGAACGGCTCAAAGCGCTCGACGAAGTCGGGGTTGTCTGGCTTCTTCTTGGCCAGGGGCGAGAGCTCTAGGGGGTAGTCGAGCACGAACGTCGGCTGGATGAGCTTGGGCTCGACGTAGGTCTTTAAGAGCTCGTCGACTTGCTTGCCCCAGGTCGGCTGGGGGTCTACTGTGAGCTTTCGGCGCTCGATCTCGGCGCGCAGCTCCGGCAGCGTTCGAGCGCTCGCGATATCAATCCCGGTGTGTTCTAAGATGGCCTCGCGGAACCGTATACGCCGCCACGGAGGATTCAAATCTATCTCGTGGCCCTGATAGAGAATGCGCGTCGAACCCAAGACTTCTCGAGCAATCTGGGAGATCATGCTCTCCGTGAGGGCCATCATATCGTTATAGTCTGCGTAGGCCCAGTAGCACTCCATCTGGGTGAATTCGGGGTTGTGCTTGGTGCTGATGCCCTCATTGCGAAAGTCTTTGCCGATCTCGTAGACTTTTTCTAGCCCCCCGATAATGAGACGCTTCAGATAGAGCTCGTCGGATATTCTCAGATAGAGCGTCATATCGAGGGCGTTGTGATAGGTTGTGAAGGGTTTTGCCGCAGCGCCGCCGTAGAGGGGCTGCAAGATGGGGGTCTCAACTTCGAGAAAGCCGTGGCTGTCCAAGAATCGGCGCATGGCGCTGACGATGCGGCTGCGGGTGATGGCAATCCGTCGCGCCTGCTCGTTGGTGAGCAGATCGAGGTAGCGCTGGCGATAGCGCATCTCGACGTCTTGCAAGCCGTGCCACTTCTCGGGCAGGGGCCGCAGGGCCTTGGCTAGGAGTGTGAATTCTTCCACGCGCACGGAAAGCTCGCCCTTCTTCGTGCGGAAGACCAGCCCGGATACTCCTAAGAAGTCTCCGATATCTATCTGGGTGAGGAGCTTATAGCGGTCGTCCCCTAAAATATTCGCTGTGGCATGGAGCTGGATACGCCCGGAGCCGTCGCGCAGGTCTAAGAAAGAAGCTCCGCCCATCACCCTGCGCGCGGTGACCCGCCCGGCCACTCGAGCGTGCGTTGTGCTCTCGCCGCCAGCAGGTAGATCGCGAAAGCTCTTGTGCAGCTCCTCGGCAAGATGGGTGCGGGAGAATCTCGTGGGATAGGGGTCAATGCCGCGCTGACGCCACTCAACCAGCTTGCGCAAGCGTTCTTCGCGGAGGGGATTGTTCGCGTCCATGAGATCCCAACTCGGGGGGCGCTTAGCGTTCGATGCCCAAGATCTTGTAGCGTACGACGCCGCGCGGGGTCTCGACCTGAATCTCGGAGCCTTTGCGCTGCCCCATGAGGGCGCGGCCCACTGGAGACTCCGTCGAGATCTTGTTCTGTTCTGGATCGGCCTCGGCAGGGCTGACCAGCTCATACGTTTCGATCTTATTAGTCTTCAAGTCCTTCAGGACCACGTGCGCCCCCAGCCCCACAGACTTGGTGCTGATCTGGCTCTCATCCAAGACGACAGCCTTCTCCAGCAGCTCTTCTAACCGGCGCACCTCAGCTTCGTAGTAATCTTGCTCGCGCTTGATATCTAAATACTCTTTGTTCTCCCGCAGTTCCGCCCCGTGCTCTTTGGCAAGCTTGAGCTTCCTGGGCAGATCTTCATAGAGAATCTTGCGATACTCTTCGAGCTTCTTCTTCTTGAGCTCGTAGCCTTCTTGTGTCAGGACGACCTCTTCCATCGCTTCCATATCTCGCTCCCCCTCCTGATTCTCATCGGAACGTGAGTGGTTATCCTCAAGCATTCCGGCTGGATACGTTCTTCGGGTTGGGGTCGGTACGCTCCCTACTATAGCAAAATCTTGCGAGGAGTTCAAGGACGGAGTCCGTTCCCGCTTCAGCCTTGTGCTCTGAGGGCTATCAGAGCTGCGACAAAGCGTTGGCTGAGCTGGGTGTTTGAGAGCGTGAGCACGGCGGGGCGTGGCTGGACGATCAGATCGAGCCCAGTTGTCAGCTGCGGGTGGAGGCGAAACGCTTCGCGTATGATTCTCTTGATGCGATTGCGCACGTGGGCCTTGCCCAGCTTCTTGCTGATGCTGAGCCCCAAGCGCCCCAGATCCGTTGGACTTCTGCACACATAGAAGATGCGAAAGAACTCGTCTTTATAGAGCTGGCCGTGCTCGTAGATATACTGAAAATCGCTGCGTGAGCGAATCCGCCGTGTACGCGAAAATCTGAAAGACACGAGGGTAGACTAGCATGTGGAAGATGGAGTTGCAAATCTAGTGACTGGGCAGAGGGGTGACCGTCACGCGGGGGCGCACTTGCTCCAATCTCTTCGGGCCAATCCCGCGCACGTTGAGCAGCTCTTCGACGCTTCTGAAGCCCCCGTGCGTTTGGCGGTATTCGAGAATACGCTGGGCCAAGACCGGCCCGATCCCCGGCAGGTCTATCAGTTCTTCCAGAGTCGCCGTGTTGAGGTCGAGCGGCTCAGTAAGCTTCTTCACAAACTGAGCTATATGGAGCTCCGGGGCGAGCCCTGCTCGCGTCCCTAGGGCTGTCCCTACGATCACGACGATCGCACAGACTAAGACGATCCGATCTGTCTTTTTCAGCATCATGGAAGCAGCTCTTTGATGCGCTCGATCCCTTGGGTCTCCCAGGCTACGATCAGCTTTGGTGGGATCGGGCGATACTTATCCAAGCTAAATTTCATTCGATAGAGTTTTATAAAGAGCCTTTGCAGCCGGGCGCGCAGGTCGGGGTTGTGCGCCAAGAGTTCTGCTTTCTCGGCGCACAGCTTCTCCACTTCTTCGAGATAGAATTCGACTTGGGCTGCCTGGCGGAAGAGCGCTTCGGCTTGAGAGGGGTCAGTGCCGTTCAAGCTTGCCACGGCTTCTCTCCAGAGCTTGCGGCGTTGCAGTTCTTGCTGGGCACGAAGTCTCATCCGTTCGGCTTGCTCTTGGTAATATTCGAGCTGCGACGGGGGAAATTCCAACAGATGGCAGCGACAATCAGCATGGAGCGGGGGCCCGCTTCGCGGGTCTTCAGTGATCTCCCCATGGCGGCTCAGACACGTCTCGCAGGTGAGAAAGTGCACTTGAGCATAGAACTGAAAGTATTGTTCTCGACGCTCGAAGAGGGCCATAGCTTCTCTGAGTATACTGCAAGCACTAGCGGTATGACAACAACGCCAGCACAGCCCCGATCACAGCGATGATCCACAATCTCAGGGTGATCAAGACTTCGGGCCACTCGTGGTTTGGCAGCAGAAACTCATAGTCTACGCCGCGAGCCCTCTCAAAGTGATGGTGCAGCGGGGAGACTTTGAAGACGCGCTTTTTGAAGAGCTTGAAGCTCAGCACTTGCACGATCACCGAGAGCGTCTCGATCACGGGGATAAAGGCGATGAGGGGCAGAAAGAGCGCCGTGCCAGTTACTAAAGCTACTGCTCCCACAAGCCCACCCAGCGCGAACGAGCCCGTGTCGCCCAAGATAATTCTCGCCGGATGAGCGTTCCACCAGAGAAACCCCAGCACTGCCATCGCCGCGAGCGCAGTGATCTGTAAGAGCGCGATCTCGTTCTGGAGATAGAGGACGACCCCATAAGCTCCCAGAGCGATAAGCGTTATGCCCGCTAAGAGTCCATCTAGTCCGTCGGTCTCGTTGAACGCATTGACCGTGCTGAGAAAGATAAGAAAGATCAGTCCGGCAGTCAGAGCTGGCGAGAGCGCGAGCGCCTCATGCACGAAAGGGATGCGCAGTGGTGATACAATGTCGAGCGAGAGCGCCGCCCACGCGAACCCCCCACACACGATGCCCTGCAAGAGCAGTTTATATCGCCCTAGCAGACCTTGGGAGTGTCTCTGAAACATTTTGAGCCCATCGTCGAGCAATCCGATCAGCCCGAAGCCCAACGTTGCTGTGCCGACGAAGAGCGCCTTTGGGCCGAGGACTGCGTGATCGAACAGTGCAAGCACTGCCCAGCTTCCGAGAAACGCGAGCACGAGCGCGACTCCTCCGGCTGTGGG
>JBBISQ010000080.1:0-7843 GCA_037441155.1 Candidatus Fraserbacteria bacterium | reverse complement strand
GCAGTGCGCAAACAATGCTTTTGCTCTTCTATTGCCCTGTATCTACGACTCCTCTGATGCGATGCTGGATCTCCAGTAAGTGCGCCTTGGCCAGTGGGTCCTTCACCCCTTCGACCAACAGATCGCTGATCGCTTGGTCTATTCGAACTAGCTCGGAATACGCCATCGCCACAGCGTCGCTCACCCTGCCAGGGGTCTCATCGGTCGCTATCGCGATCAGCGTGTCTATATAGACGCTCTGGATCGCTCGCTGGAACGAATCCGTCGGGGCTTTTCTGCTGAGCACATCGGCCCAGATCGCGTCGGTGAAGCCCATAAAGTGCTCAGCGAGCGTGTAGGGGTTCTCTTCGTCGGAGCGATAGGCGTTATCGCGGATGCGCAAGAGCCGTTCGGGCCAGAAGGCTGCTTGCAGCACCGCCGTGCGCATCGCCGTGATCGAGTCGTGGATGGGGAAGTGGAAGCGCTGGCCGTACTGCCAGCTCGAAGCCCAGTCCCACCAGCGTTCGCGCGGCATCTTGTCTAAGAGATATTTGGGGAAGCGCGTGGGAATCTCTGGGCTGAACGCTTGTAAGACGAAACGCAGTGCTTCACGTTGGCGCTCCGCGGGCAAGACTTTGAGCGGGGTGAGCAGGTCGCCCTTGTGGGCGCGGGTCACCTCCATGCCTCCAAGAGCTTTGACGTAACTGATATAGCCTCGCATCTGTTGATAGAGCAAGACGTTGACCGCGCTGCGCAGTGGCCAGTACTCCGCGTCCTCGGCGATGACGCGATCCTCCAAGCCGGGCCAGAGCCGCTCGACAAGCTTCTGCAAATCAGTGTAATACGCGATGGGGTCGTCGCTCAAGTCCCACTGGGTGATCGCGGGATCGAGGGCGTAGGGGTAGTTCCATGCGTCTTCATCGGTGCCGTAGAGGTGCTCGCGTTCGCCGTGCTGCTGGGCAATCGCTTGGAGTTCGGGGTGCGGCTCAAGCGTCTCGTTGCCCACGGGCTTGTAGCCCCACTGGATCGCCCAGATGTCATACGTTGCAACAGTAGAGTGAAAGTACTCTCCCTGATGGTCGCGATCCGACGCGATGTTTGGGGGATTGTACTCCATCACCGACGCCGTGATCCCGTACTTCTGGGTGAAGCTGGGGTCGTGGAGCTTCTCAAACGGCGTAGCGAAGCTCGCTTTGAAGTTATGGCGCAGGCCGAGGGCGTGGCCGACTTCGTGCATCGTCGTCTCGCGCAAGGCCGCGCCGATGTACTCCAGCGGCATTTCCCCGTTGGGACTGGCCAATCCATCGGCCGCGAGCGTCATATTCAATAACGCTATATGGGGAGCCATGCCCGATTCGTACGCGCAGAGCTTGTCCACGTTGTTGGGGTTGAAGAGTCGCGCCAACTCCCGCGCTTCGATCTCGTCTTGGATGAACGCCAGAGGGCCCTCGACCATCCGCAAGTACTCATTGGTTAATGAGCGCACCCAGTCTGCAGTGAAGAGAATATCAGCGTTGAGAATCTCACCGGAGCGCGGGTCTACATCTGAAGGGCCAATAGCGAAGACCGACGAGACTGAGGGCATCCAGCGGATCGTCGAATATCGGGCGTCGCCGGGGTCCCAATTGGGGTCGTCCGGCTGATCGAGCGCGATGATCGCATTCTTGAAGCCCGCAGCCTCAAACGCTTTGTTCCAGGCCTCGACGCCCTCTTTAATATATGGGCGAAACTCCTTGGGGATCGTGTTCTCCAGATAGAAGATGATCGGCTTGACCGGCTCGGAGAGCGGAGCGTAGGGGTCTTTCTTCTCCAAGCGCCATCGGTTGATGAGTCGCACGGAGTTTGTGGGGCCGGCTTGGCGCTCGTAGTCTTTATACGTTGTGACAAAATACCCCACACGGTCATCGGCTAATCTGGGTTTCATGAGCTCTTCGGGGAGCGCCAGCACGCTGTAGTGCAGCGCGATGGGCAGGGTCTTTTCGTCGGGGAGAATGGCGAAGATCCGATCGGGGACGTTGGTCAGGGGCGCGAGAGCCGCGAAGGTCAGGTCGGCCTCGATCTCAATATTTCTTGGGAACCCCTTCACCGACGAGATCGTCGAGCGCGTGGGATCGAGCCGAAAGCCCGTCTTGAAGATCGCGGGCAGGTAATCAGCCAAGTTCGGCCAATCCGAGAGAAAGAGCCCTGTGGCGTCAATCAAGAAGCGTCCCGCCGCGTCATCTCGAGCGACAATAGTGAAAGTGCGACGCACCGAGTCGCGGAAGCCCAACTGCACCATCTTCTCCAAGGGGGTTCCCGGAGCAGCCCGGAAGTACGGGTTGCGCGTGAGCAGCTCGATCTTGTCGTTGCGCAATCGAAACTGCAACAGATCCGAATCGAGAGGGTAGCCCGTCAACAGAAACGACTCGCCGATGCCACGAGCCATCTGGACGACGACTAAAAAGTCTTTGCCGAAGTGATTCTGCGTGACTTCGAGATAGAGCGTGCCGTCCCTCTTGAGATACGCATTGAAGAACCCCGGAACTTCTTTCATCTCGGAGACAAACACCTCGATGGGGCCTTTGGCTGGAGCCTCTTGGGAGACCAACGAGTGGTTCAGAATCACGCCCGATAGGGCAACGATACTCACGACCGCCAACACTCTGCGAGCACGCATACAGCTCCTCCTTCACGCGTCTTTGGTCTTCCGAGAACGCTATTATATTAAAACTGCGTCCGAATGCTAGCGTGCACTTGACGGCGCCGCGCAAGCGTCGTAGCATAATGCGAGCGTATGATATGATAAGCACGAGGCGTTCCCCTTCGACCGAGCGCGGTGCTGCGACCTATGAAGCCCTGCTCCACGCTGGGGTGCGGGTCTTCGGGCAGCGCGGCTTCCGACGAGCTTCGGTGGCCGAGATCTGTCGCCGCAGCCGCGTCGCCAACGGCACGTTCTATCAGTACTTCCCCGATAAAGAGCATCTCTTCCTCACGCTCGTCGAGCAGATGACCAATGCTCTCCAAGCCCGCCTCGACGCCAGCGTGGATCGGGCTGCACCAGCACTCGATCAGCTCCACTCAGCTCTCACAGCCCATCTACACTTTATTGACTCCCAGGCCGCACTCTATCGGGTCTTTCGTGAAGCTGAGTTCATCCACGCTGAGCTTCCCAAACAGCTCTATGGGAGGGTAGCCCACTTCTATCAGCAGATCCTCCACGAAGCGCAGAACGCCAAGCAGCTCCGTCGTCTTGATCCGGAGACCGTCTCGTTCTCTTTAATTGGCATGGCCGAGTTTCTCGCATTGCGCTATATCTTTTGGGATCGCGGGCTTTCCATAATACAGATTGGAGAGACCCTGCGCGAGCTGATCAGTCACGGCATCAGCGGCGAGCAGCCGTTCGTTCCGGCCGAGCCCTCAAACTCTCTCATCCCAGAAGAAGAGATCACTAAGCTCTCTCAAGGGCAACGGACTCGAGCAAGGCTGCTGGAAGCCGCCGAAGCAGAGTTCGGCCAGAAGGGCTTCTATGAAGCTCAGATCGTCGACATCACGCGCCGGGCAGGCGTCGCTCACGGGACTTTCTATACGTACTTTCCCAGCAAAGAGGCGATCTTCGTCGAGCTCGTCCGGGAGATCAATGGGCAACTGCGCGCGCGGCTGCGCGCCGCTATTGCGGGGTTGCGCGACCGACGCCAGATCGAACGCGCGGGCTTTCAAGCCTTCTTCGACTTCATTAGAGAGCACGCGAGGGCCTATCGCATCGTGCGCGAGGCGGAATTTGTGGGCTCGCCCAAGAACGCTGCCGGCCGATGGTATTACGAACAATTAGCCCAGGGATACGTGCCGGCACTTGCCCGCGCCATGCAAGACCGCCAGATACGCAGCCTAGACCCCGAAGCTCTCGCTTACGCTCTAATGGGGATCGGGCACTTCATCGGCCTGCGCTGGGTCCTCTGGGAAGGAGAACCCGTCCCTCAAGCCGTCTTTGAGACCATGATGGATTTTGTGTTGCACGGCCTGGCCTCGACTTGACATTCGGCTCTGGCCAGAGAATAATATGAGAGATGAATCATATTTCATAAAACGGAGGCTCCTGTGCCTACGGCGCGTGTGAACGGGATCACACTCTATTATGAGACTCACGGCCAGGGAGAAGCCCTTCTGTTGATCGCGGGGATCGGCTATGGCACGTGGCTGTGGGGCAAACAGATCCCGGAGCTCTCGCGATATTTTTATGTCATCGCGTTCGACAACCGTGGGGTCGGGCGCTCCGACAAGCCCGATAGTGAGTACACCGTCTCGCTGCTCGCAAGCGACGCTTTTGAGCTGCTCCGCGCTCTTGAGATTGAGCGAGCACATATCTTAGGGATCTCTCTAGGGGGCTTCATCGCGCAACAGCTCGCGCTCGATCACCCAGAAATTATTAATAAATTAATTCTCTGCTCGACGTCGCATGGCGGACCGAATATGATCCTCCCCAAGGGGGAGGTCTTGCAATTCATGGCCTTTGGTGCAGGCAAAGAGACATTTCAGCAGGGCTTGGAGCTTGCGTTCTCCACAGAGTATTTAGAGCAGCACCCCGAAGAGATCGCCCAGCTGACTGCGCCGATGCGTCGCCATCCCCAGCCGCGCTATGCGTATCTTCGTCAATTTATGGCGCCACTGAGTTTCAACAGCGAACCCCGGCTCCACGAGCTCACCATGCCGGTGCTCGTCTTAGCTGGCGAAGCTGATCGTGTCGTGCCCGTCGAGAACAGCCGGCGCTTGGCAGCCCAGCTCCCCAATGCCCGGCTCGTGACGTTTCCAGGGGCGGGCCATCTAGTGATGGTTGAGCGCGCCCGTGAAGTCAATAAGATTATTATAGATTTTCTCAGAAGGGAACCTTCACCCCCGTCGCCTCTCCCTCCAAGGGGAGAGGGGAGACAGGGGTGAGGGAGCAAGGGGAACCATGCGTGACTATGAGCTCTCGTGGGTCGGAGATTGGTCGGGCCGCCGCGCCATGCTCACCCCTACGCGCGAAGCCCTCTACGATGCTACTGATAACCGGCGCTTCACCTACGCCGAGCTCGACGAGCGCGCCAACCGCGTGGGCACGTATCTGATAGAACAGCTCGGCTTACAGAAGGGCGATGTTGTCTCGTTCATCTCGCGCAATCGCGTCGAACCCATCGATCTCTATTTTGCGACTGGCAAGATCGGCTTGGTCTTAGCTCCCCTCAGCTACAGACTTGGTGCCCCAGAACTGAATCATCTGCTCTCGCGAATTCGGCCTAAAGTCTTCTTCTACGAAGAGCACTTTCAATCTCTCGTCGCGAAGCTCGAATTCCCAGAATCAGTCAAGGCTAAAATTCCCTTTGGCTCCCACAATTCAGAATACGAGCGCAGTGTGCTGGCGACTCCCCCCAAGCCCGTCAATCGCCCCAAGTCTATGAACGATGTGCACTTATATATTCACACGGGGGGCACGACCGGCCTGCCCAAGATCTGTCTCATCACGTATCGTCAGATGCTCTGGAATTCTTTTAATATCATAGTCTCGGGAGGGGGGCAGCACGGCATCAATCAGAAAGAGCTTCTGACTTTTCCGCTCTTTCACATCGGGGGCTGGAACACCGTCACCCCGGTCTTTCACATCGGGGGGCACGTCACGCTTATTCGTGAATTCAACCCCGATCTTATTCTAGAGCTGATCGAGCGCGAGAGGATCACCCACTTTGGTGGGGTCGAGGCGATGCTTCGGCTGTGCGCGCAGAGCCCGCGCTTCGCCCAGACGGATCTCTCATCGTTAGAGTATATCTCTTCGGCGGGAGCGCCCTGCTCTGCTGCAGTGATGCGCCCCTTCTGGGAGCGCGGCATCCCTCTCACTCAGTCGTATGGGCTCACGGAGGGCGGGCCGTCGAACTTCTTCTTCGTCCCTGTGGGGCGCGATATGAAGACCATCGAAGCCAAATCCCAGAGCATCGGGTTCCCCATGTTTCACTGCGACTACAAGATCGTTGACCCACAGACGGGCCAGCCTGTCGCCCTGGGCGAGATAGGTGAACTCTGGTTTCGTGGGCCCCATACGTTCGAGGGCTACCTCAACGACCCAGAGAAGACCAAAAAAGTCTTAGACAGCCAGGGCTGGGTGCACTCGGGAGATCTGGCCCGCCAGGACGAAGACGGCTTCGTGTATATTCTCGGGCGTGTGGACGATATGTATATCTCGGGGGGTGAGAATATCTGTCCCGAAGAGGTCGAGCGTGTGCTGATTCAGCATCCCTCGGTCGCTCAAGTCGCGGTCGTCGGTGTGCCCGATGAGCAGTGGGGGCAAGTGGGGCTGGCCGCGATCGTGCTCACGCCGGGAGCTTCTCCTAACGAAGAAGAACTGAGAAGATTCTGTCGGGAGTCTCTGGGCGGGTTCAGGGTGCCAAAGTACTTTAAGTTCGTCTCCGAGCTCCCCTTGAGTGGGCCAGGCAAGATCAATCGCAAGATGCTCAGAGAGAGATTTCTAAAGGGGGAACTATGAAGCGACTCCAAGACAAAGTGGCGATCATCACGGGCTCAGGGCGAGGGATCGGGCGCGAGACCGCCCTGCTCTTTGCCCAAGAAGGCGCGACCGTCGTCGTCAGCGATATAGACTCTGCGTCGGGAGAGCAGACGGCCACGGAGATCAGGCGATCCGGCGGCACGGCGCTCTTTGTGCGGGCTGACGTCTCCCAAAGAGCCGACGCCCAAGTGCTCGCCGAGACGGCAGCTACAGAGTGTGGACATATAGATATTCTCGTCAACAACGCGGGAATCCTGCGAGACGCGACGCTGCTGAAGATGACTGAAGAGCAGTTCGATCAAGTTATTTCTGTCAATCTCAAGGGGGTCTTCAACTGCACGCAAGCCGTGGCCCCAATCATGATCCAGCAGGGCAAGGGCAAGATCATTAACGTGAGCTCCGTCGTAGCGCTCTATGGGAATTTTGGGCAGACCAATTACGTCGCTGCAAAAGCTGGAGTGATCGGGATGACCAAGGTCTGGGCGCGGGAGCTGGGGCGCAAGGGGATCTGTGTGAACGCCGTCTGTCCGGGGTTTATCTCAACAGAGATGGTCAAGAGCGTCCCGGAGAAGATCTTAGAAGCGATGAGGGAGAAAATTCCCTTGGGGCGGCTCGGCGAGCCCAGAGAAGTCGCGCAGCTCTTTCTCTTCTTAGGGTCAGATGAGTCGAATTATATCAATGGGGCAGTGATCAGCATTGATGGGGGGATTACAGTATAAGCTATGAAGAACCGCTATGCGAAGATCATTGCGACGGGGCACTATGTCCCCGACAGAGTCGTCACCAACGCCGAGATGGACGCCCGGTACCCGGAGTATCTGGCGCAGAAGGGGCAGCCCATAAGCGCGTGGTTGGAGCCGAACGTGGGGATCAGGGAGCGCCATTTTGCGGCTCCCGACCAAGCAGCGTCGGATCTAGCGGTCGAAGCGGCTCGTGACGCTCTGGCCAAAGCCCGCGTCAAGCCCGACGAGATCGATCTCTTAATAGTCGCTACCGATACCCCTGACTATCTCTCCCCGGCAACAGCAAGTGTCGTGCAGCATAAACTTGGGGCTATCAATGCCGGGGTCTTCGACGTCAATAACGCGTGTGCGGCGTTCGTCACCGGGCTGATCATCGGGAGCAAATTCATCATGACTGAGCCGCAGTACAATACAGTCTTAGTGATCGGCACCTACGCGATGAGCAAGTTTCTCAATTGGGACGATTATAAGACGGCGACGGTCTTCGCCGATGGGGCTGGGGCAGCGGTCTTGCGTGTTGCTGACGCGCCGGGCTTTCTCAGCTCCAGAATGGCGGCCGACGGGCAGTATTATGACTATATGGGCATCTATGTCGGGGGCTCCTCCAAGCCCC
>JBBISQ010000079.1:0-7934 GCA_037441155.1 Candidatus Fraserbacteria bacterium | reverse complement strand
TGGACCAGTGTGGAATTGAAACATGTGACTGGCATGTGTTCTGGGTGCACAACACGGGCCTTTTAATTGGACCAGTGTGGAATTGAAACCTCGCGTCTTCAAATCTAATAATGTCGAGAAAGACTTCTTTTAATTGGACCAGTGTGGAATTGAAATCATCAAGCGGGTCTCTTATGCCAGAAGGGACAAGCAAACTTTTAATTGAACCAGTGTGGTATTGCGCTTCCCTAAAGAGCACGGTATAATTCCCCCGTGAGCACTCAAGTCACTCCAAAGGACCCAGTACAACACCGAGAAAATAAAGCTGACCCCCTCGTCCCAGCCAACAGCGTCCAAGTCCCCGGCCTCGCCGGTGCCCGCCTCCCCCGCACCTTCAAAGCACTGCAACACCGCAATTATAGGCTCTTCTGGACCGGCCAACTCGTCTCCCTCACCGGAACCTGGATGCAGTCCATCGCCCAAGGCTGGCTCGTCTACCTCCTGACCAAATCCGCGCTCAACCTCGGCGTCGTCAGCTTCTCTCAGTTCCTACCAGTCTTGCTCTTCACCCTCGTAGGAGGCGTCGTCGCCGACCGCTTCGACCGCCATAAGATAGTGCTGCTCACCCAGAGCGCCTCGCTCGTCCAAGCGTCCATCTTGGCTCTCTTGACGTTGACCGGCGTCGTCCAGGTCTGGCATATCATCGCTTTAGCGTTCTTGCTCGGCACCATCAATGCCTTCGATACCCCCGCGCGCCAGTCGCTCATCCACGAGCTGGTCGCCAAAGAAGATCTGATGAACGCCATTGCCCTCAACTCCACAGCGTTCAACGGCACGCGCATCGTCGGGCCGGCCATCGCTGGGACGCTGCTGGGGGCGCTCAGCGCCTGGGTGCACTCCCAGTTTGCTCTGGAGCCCGACACAGCGACGCGCATCGCTGTTGGGGTCTGCTTCGCTCTCAACGCGCTGTCATATTCGGCAGTGATCGTGGGGCTGCTGCTTATGGACCGCCGCCCGCGCGTTCGTCAGAGCAATCACGAATCGGTCTGGAGGAGCCTGTGGACGGGGGTGGACTACGCCCGCCGTGACAGCCGCGTGCTGGCCTTGCTCAGCCTGATGGGGGTTTCGAGCATCTTCGGGTTCTCGTATGTGACGCTCATGCCCCTCTACGCCGGGGAGATTCTGAAGGTCGGCCCGCAGGGGTACGGCTTTCTGATGGCCGCTGCCGGGCTGGGCGCGCTCTCCGGGGCGCTGATATTAGCTTCCTTGGGGAATTACCAGCGCAAGGGGCTCTTGCTCAGCATAGGGAACTTCGTCTTCCCCGTGATGCTCCTGGTCTTTGCCCAGTCGAAGATCTTTCCTATCTCGCTCATCGCGCTTGTGGGCTTTGGCTGGGGGCTGATCACCCAGAACGCCTTGACGAACACCCTGTTGCAGACCATCGTGCCGGGGCAGCTGCGCGGGCGCATTCTCAGTCTCTACACTCTCATGTTCATGGGGATGTTGCCCTTTGGAAGCCTGCAGATCGGGGCGTTGGCCGAAAAGTTCGGCGCGCCTGTGGCGCTCACCATCGGCGCGACGATCTGCTTGGGATTCAGCTTGTTCGTGTGGTGGCGCTGGCCGCACGTGCGGGCCCTGCCCTAGGGCTTGAATCTTCCGGGGCTGTGTGCTATACTCAGCGTAACTTTCGCCCGCCCTGTGTTTCACCGAAGAGCACCGAGTGCGGGCGCGTGTTGACAGGGGGTAGAGTATGGCAGCAGAGCGTGAGCGAGAACTGAGCCCTGAAGAGCGTTTTGTCGAGCTGGTCTCCGTGCGGGAGCAAGAGAGAGAGATCAAGCGGCGCCTTGAGGAGGCGCGCGCCCGTGCGGAGGATATATGCGCGCAAGCGCGCGAGCGCGCGGCGCGTATGCGATCTGAAGCTGCTCAGGAGCTGCAGCGCGAGATCGAGCGTCGTCGCGCGGAGGCCCGCGCCGCCCACGAAGCCGAAGCCCAAAAGATCCTCGCCGAGGGCCGCGCCCACGCCGCTCGCGCCGCCGAGCACGCTGCCGCTCGCTCCCGACTACTCCTCGAAAAACTCCGACAGGAGCTCTTTTTCGAGTAACAGCCATGCAGCGCCGAATGACCCGCGTCTACGTGATCTCCGCGCAGGGGCAGCAGAGCGACCTGGTGCGCGCTCTGCAGAAGCTCGGCGTCTTGCATATTGATCCCTTGGTCCTTTCCGATCGTGCCTCCCCACAGCATCTGGCGCAAGAGCGCCACGAGCTAGAGGATCTCTTGCTCAAGGTGCGGGGGCTGCGCGACGTGCTCGCCGACGCCGGCAAGAGAGAGCCACAGACCCCCTGCGATCTGCGCGGGGCGCGCGAGCGCGTGCACGCTCTGGAAGAGCAGGTGCGCCCGCTCATCGCGGAGCGTCGTCAGCTCCAAGAGCGCCTCGACGCCGCGACGCCCCTGAAAGATCTTCTCGAAGCGACGGAAGCGCTCGTGCGAGAGGGCGGGGAGCAGCCGGGGCGTGAGGTGCTCGTTGGAGTGGGGGGCAGCGACATCTCTCCGGAAGAGATTGCGCAGTTTTTGGAGAAAACACTTGCGGGGCGGTGCACCGTGCGCGCCCAGGCCCTTCCCCACGATCGCCATGAGCTGCTCGTGAGCGTTGCGACCGAGTACGCTCCAGCAGTGCGCGAATACTTAGAAGCCAAAGGGGTTCGCCCGCTGGCCCTGCCCGCGCACATCTCCTCCCCATCGCTTCCCGACGCGATGGCGCAGCTCCGGCGCGATCTCGCCGAAAGCCCGGTCCGGCTGCACGAGATTGACAGGAGACTTCGCGAGCTGGGGCGCACCCATGGGGCCGAGCTTGTGGCTCTCGAGCGCGCCTTGATCAACAGAATCGCTCAGATAGACGCGCTGGAGCGCTTCGGCTACACCGACTATGCGGTAGTCATCACGGGCTGGCTTCCCCACGACGAATACGAGCTCTTTGCGCATAACCTCACAGAGCAATTCCCAGGGATCATTGTGCGCCAAGACCCGCAGCCGGCTTCTCACGATGAGATCCCCGTGGCGCTCAAGAATAGCTCTTGGGCGCGCCCCTATGAGCTCTTCTTATCTATTATGGGCGTGCCCAAGTACGGCACGGTAGACCCCGTGCCCCTGGTCAGTCTCTTCTTTCCGCTCTTCTTTGGGATTATTATTGGGGACATAGGGTACGGTGCGGTCATTGGCGCTGTGGGGCTCTGGCTGCGTCGGCGCTTTGCTCAGTCGGCGCTGGTGCGGCAGGCGAGCCAGATCGTGCTGCACTGTGCCATAGCGACGATCTTCTTCGGCGCGATCTTCGCGGAATTCTTCGGGTTTATCCTCCCGTACCCACACTTCAAGCGCGGCGAGCAGACTGACGCGCTCTTGCTCTTCTGCATCACTCTAGGGGCAACACAGATCATCTTGGGGTTTGCGCTGGGGGCGATCAACGCGCTGCGGGAGCGCCACGGCAAACACGCGCTCGCCAAGAGCGCCGCGATCGCTGCGCTGCTGGGATTGGGACTTGTTGTGGGGGTCTTTGCCGGTCAGCTCCCCGACGCCCTGAAGACGCCCAGCTTCGCCCTGCTCGCCGTCGCAATATTGCTCTTGGTGCTGAGCGAGGGGCTGATTGGGGTCTTGGAGTTGGTCAGCTACGTCGGGAATATTATCTCCTATGCGCGGTTGATGGGCTTTGGCTTGGTCGGTCTCAAGATCGCTGAGCTGATCAACGAAGTTGGACAGGAACTGCACAATATTCTTCTTGCGGTCGTCATCGGGATTGTGGGGCACTCGGCCAATCTGGGGTTGGCCATCTTCGAGTCCACCGTGCAGTCGGCGCGGTTGCACTACGTCGAATTCTTTCAGAAATTCTTAGAGCTGGGAGGGCGCAAGTACGAACCGTTCCGAGAGATCTCTTCATAATACAATATAAATAAGAGGGAGGCACCATGAGAAAACTCGCACTCGCTGTTGTCGTCTTCAACGTCGTGGTGGTCGGGGCGTGTCTGATCGGGTTGGCGCAGGAGCTGCCGCAGTATACCGAGAGCCCCTTAGCCGCAGGACTCAAGGCAATTGCCGCGGCGATCGCCTTTGTGGGCGGGGCGCTGGGGACAGGGATCGCGCAGGCGCGCATCGGCCCGGCGGCTGTAGCTGCCGTCGCTGAAGACCAGAAGAACTTTGTGAGCGCCCTGATCTTCGTGGCTATTCCCGAAACGTTGGTCGTCTTCGGGTTTGTCGTTATATTCTTGCTGTAGAATCTGTACAAGATGGAGCTTCTGCGACAGATCGAAGCCGAGGGGGAGCGCCAAGTTCGCGAGATCTTGGCCCAAGCCGAGCGCCAAGCCCAAGAGATTGTGGCTCAGGCCCAGCGCGAGATCGCTGAGCAGCGCGAGCGCGCCTTGAGGGAGCTTGAAGCCCAGCTAGAGCAAGAGCGCCGTGCGACGCTCAGCCGCGCCCGCGCCCAAGCCCGCGCCGACTTTCTCCGCGCCAAAAGCTCCGCTGCCCACGAGCTCTTCACCCAGCTCGCGCACGAGATGCGACAGCTGCGCTCCTCCCCAGAACGATACAGAAAATTTCTGGAGCGGTGCCTGCGCGAGGCCGAGCAGGCCATCCCCGGCCCACTGATCGTCCATGCTGCCCCGGAAGATCAACGACTCGTCCAAGACCTGCTCAACAACACACGACACAAACTCGGTGACCCCATCCCGACAGTCGGTGGGCTGGTGGCGACCACTGAGCAGGGCGATCTCGTTGTAGATAATCGCCTAGAGACGCGTTTGGAGAATCTCCGTGCGCGCTCCCTGGCCGAGCTGGGGCGAGCGCTGGCAGAGTAACTATGTCCTACGAATATCTCAACACCCGCGTCCGAGTGATGCTCGCCAAGCTCCTCAAGCCCAAAGACTTTCAGGCGCTGCTGGAACTGCGCGAGCTGAGCGAGCTGGTCAACGCTCTGGCGGAGACCGACTACGCCCCGGAGATCGAACGCTGCTCCGTCGAATTCTCCGGGTATGAGAGTATCGAGCAGGCCGTGCTCCGCAACGGCCAGCGCGCTTTTACACAGCTGGTGCGCATCGCGCCGGAAGACCCACGAGCCCTCATTCAGCTGGTTTTGGAGCGCTTTGAAGTCTTCAACCTCAAGACGATCGTGCGGGGCGTTCACGTCGGCGTCTCTCCCGACGAGATGGCACGCAATCTCTACCCGTCCCTCATCTACCCTCGGGCGTTCTATCAAGAGCTGCTCAAGCGCGAGACGCTGCGCGGTGTGTTGGATTGTCTGTTGAGTGCGGGAAATCGCTACTATAAGCCGTTAGCCGAGGTCTTCCCCGAATACGAGCGCACGGGGAAGCTGGCGCTGCTGGAGCATGCACTCGACTCGTTCTACTTCAGCCATGCCCGCCAACTGCTTCACGAGAGTCCCGATGAGAACGCCCAGATCGTGCGCGATGCCCTGGGCACCGAAGCCGACATTCTCAATCTTGTCTATGCGCTGCGCGTTGTCGAATCCGGCGTGCAGTCGGACGAAAAATATCGCTATATTCTTGAAGGCGGGCGGCATCTTTCACAGGAGGCGGTGCGCGAACTGCTGAATTCTCTCGATGTGAGCGAATTCTGGAGGAGATTGGCGCGCACGTCGTACTTCAAGAAGCTGGGCGCGCCCCCCGAGCCCTGGAGCGCCCCGCGCCTCCAAGAGCGATTGGAAAATCTTCTCTACGCCGAGCTCTGTCGGCTTGAGCTGGGGCGACTCTTCGATATCCGCATGACACTGAGCTATATCTGGCGCAAGAGCGCGGAGATGACCAATCTCAGGGTCATCGCCAGCGGCTTGCTGCGCCACGCGCCACGCGCTCAGATCGAAGAGAACCTCATCCCCCTGGAGGTCCTGGCATGAGGCCCGTTATTGTGGCTCCCTCAGATTTAGCCGACGGCTTTCGTCTGGCGGGCATCGCCGTCTTTGAGATCGCTTCTCACGACGAGATTGATCGCATTGTCGAGCAGATTCGCGCCATGCCCGATGTCGGCTTAGTCTTGGTAGACGAACGCTTCATGGAGGGCTTCGAGCGGGCGTTGGGCGGCAGCGAGCTGCCCATGATCGCGTCGTTTCCCGCTGAGGAAGTCGCCCGCGAAGAGACGTATATTGACGAGCTGACGAAGCGATTTTTGGGGCAGAAGATCTACATCGAAGGAGAGTGAGCTCTGGGATGATTGTTGGGAAGATTGCGCGCATCTCCGGGCCGGTGGTCGTCGCCCGCGGCATGGAGGGCATCAAAATTCGGGACTTGGTGCGCGTGGGCGACTTGGGTCTGGTCGGCGAGGTGATCGAAGTCAAGGGCGATCAAGTGTCGATTCAAGTCTATGAAGAGACCGACGGCTTGAGGGTCGGCGAGCCGGTCAAGAGCGAGGGGAAACCCTTCTTGGCCGAGCTGGGGCCGGGGCTTCTAGGGATGATCTACGACGGGATTCAGCGGCCCCTGGAGGTCATTCGAGATCAGACGGGGAATTTCATCGCGCGCGGCGCCAGCGGCGACCCGCTCAGTAGAACAAAACGTTGGCACTTTGTGCCCACGGTCACAGTCGGCCACAGCGTTGCCCATGGCGACGTCATCGGCTGGGTGCAAGAGACCCCAGTGATCCAACACAGGATCTTAGTTCCCGAGGGCGTTTCGGGGAAAATTACGAAGATTCAAGAGGGCGACTACACTATAGACGATCCGGTGGCCGAGCTGGACACAGGGCAGAAGATCTTTATGAGGCAGCTCTGGCCGATCCGAAGGCCTCGACCCATCGTGCAGAAGATCGCCGCGGGGGTGCCCCTGATCACGGGGCAGCGCATCTTTGACGTCTTCTTCCCTGTGACGAAAGGGGGCAGCGCGATTGTGCCAGGGCCGTTTGGATCGGGCAAGACCGTCACCCAGCAAGCGCTAGCGAAGTGGTCCGATGCCGATATTGTCGTCTACATCGGGTGCGGCGAGCGCGGCAACGAGATGACCGAAGTGCTCACAGAATTTCCCCATCTGGAGGACCCGCGCACGGGCCAACCGTTAATGAATCGCACGGTCTTGATCGCCAACACTTCGAATATGCCGGTAGCCGCGCGCGAGACCAGCATCTATACGGGGATTACTATTGCTGAGTACTATCGCGACATGGGCTATGACGTGGCGCTCATGGCCGATTCGACCTCCCGGTGGGCCGAAGCCTTGCGGGAGATCTCTGGAAGGCTCGAAGAGATGCCCGGCGAAGAGGGCTATCCTCCGTACTTAGCCAGTCGCATTGCCGAGTTCTACGAGCGCGCCGGGCGGGTGATCTGTCTCGGCAGCGACAGACGCGAGGGCTCAGTCACGGTGATCGGGGCGGTCTCGCCGCCGGGCGGGGATTTTTCAGAGCCGGTCACGCAGAATTCTCTCAGGATTGCCGGGGCGTTCTGGGGGCTGGATGCCCGATTGGCCTATAGTCGGCACTTCCCGGCCATCAATTGGCTGTCGAGCTATTCGCTCTATCTGGATGCTCTTCAAGACTGGTACACCCAGAATGCCGGGTCGGATTTCTTGGAGCTGCGCCGCGAGCTGCTAGAAATTCTGCAAAAAGAAGACGAGCTCAAGAAGATCGTCCAACTTGTCGGGAAGGAGTCGCTCAGCGATCCGGATAAGCTGCTGTTAGATATCGCCCGCACGATCCGCGATGACTTCCTGCGCCAGAACGCGTTCCACGAGATAGACGCCTTCTGCCCTCTCAAAAAACAATATTATATGATGAAGGCGATCGTGACGTTCTATGACGCGTGCAAGAAGCTGCTCGGCACAGTCCCGTACGAAGAGATTCTCAAACTCCCCGGCTGGGAACAGCTGAGCAAGATGCGCTATATACCGAACGACCAGACGGAGAGCTACTTTCCCCGCTTCATAGAAGACTTGACGGGCAAAGTTCTGAGCTCATGATATAATAAACAA
>JBBISQ010000078.1:0-8061 GCA_037441155.1 Candidatus Fraserbacteria bacterium | reverse complement strand
AAGACCACCGCCTTGTCGCAGAGGTTGCCCCCGCGGTTCCCGCTCGTGTTGGCCAGCGTAACGCTGCCAGTGATCGCGGAGTCGGCATCGGCGCGGATGCCACAGCCGGCATTCTCCCGAATGGTGTTATCACGGATATCGGCCTGAGAGGCAGCCATCATGATCCCATCCCCGCCGTTGCTCGTGATCGTATTGCCCGTGATAAGCGCCTTAGACCCCAGAGTCAGCAAGAGGCCGTGGCTCTTATTTCTGCCGATCAGGTTGCCCCGCACGGTGATCGAGGCGTTGCGGGCCAGCAGGCCCTCTAAGGTGCTCTCCACGATGGCATTGTCGCTGAGCACGACGGTGAGGCTGTCTTCAATCTGCACCCCCTGGCCGCCCTTGACGGTGAAGCCCGTCACACTCACGATCTTGGTCGCCAAGATGGTGACCGTGCCTTGAAGGATGACTTTCTCTTTACCCTCGCCCTGGAGGTTGAGGCCCTTGGTGATGAGAAGATTCTCCGTATAGGTTCCGGCCTTGACTTGGATGGTGCTGCCCTCGGCGGCAGAGTTGATGGCGTCCTGAATCTTTGCGAAGTCACAGCCGCTGGAGCAGACGGTGATCGTCTTCTGGGCCAGTCCACTCGTTCCCGCGGCCAGGGCCAAAAGCCCCAAGGCCGCGCCCAAGCCGAACAGCTTCACACCGCGCATGGCATTCCCTCCTTCTCGTGGAAAGATGCTGTGGGGATATGTTAGCCCTGATTTTCTTGAGAGTCAAGCCCCTCTCCACTGTGAGAAGAGCGAGCTCGGAACTGTCAAACTGAGAAACTCTGCCCTGTTCAGGCTTCTATTTCAAAGAGCGATCGAAGAAGTCCCCTATGATCTTCGTGAGCTCTTGGCGTGTTGGACTGATCGGCCCGCCCATCGGGGCGAAGCCGTGCCCGGCGTTCTTCACGATGATGAGCGTTGCCGGCACGTTCGCTGCTTGCAGCTTCTCGTAAAAGATTTGGGATTGGCTGACGGGCACGAGCGGGTCGCGCTCACCGTGCAAGAGCAAAAACGGCGGGTCGTCCGAAGAGACCCAAGTGACCGGGCTGGCTCGCTGTAAGACTTCGGAGTTTCGGTCTGACGTGCCGAAGACCTGCTCCATCAGTCTCGGATTGGCTCCCTCAAAGAGCACCGTCAGGTCCGTCGGACCGAACATATCGACGACAGCGTGGACTCGGCTCGAATGTTCTAGATACGGCCCAACATCCCAGCCCGCGCTCTCGTCGGCAGTTCCTAGAAGAGCTACTAAGTGCCCGCCGGCGCTGCCGCCCCACGCGCCAATCTTTTCGGGATTGATAGACAATCGCTCCGCGTTGGCTCGCAAAAATCGCACGGCGCACTTGACATCTTCGATCATCGCCGGGAACTTATAACGCGGTGCCAAGCGATAATTGACGGCAGCGATGAGATACCCGCGAGCGAGCAGCTCAGCCATATCTTGCGAGCCTGCGCCGGAGCGTTTGTCGCCGCCGGTCCAGCCGCCCCCGTGCACGTAGAGCAAGGCTGGGGTCGGCGTCGCACTTCTTTGAGGACGATAGATGTCCATCTTCAGCTCGACGCCGTCCATCACACAGTAGGTGACGTCAGGCTCTGTAGGGCGCACCGGCTGCGTCTGAAGATTCCCCTGCGCCATCGCGACGATCTCTTCAGAAGTCACAACGCTTAAGTTCGCCGCAGCGTAGGCGACCAACTCTTCATAGGCTTTCCAGATCAGCTCTTGGCTTTGTGGGCTTCGCGGCTGCGAAGGATCTGGAGCGTTCAGATTGTACGGCGGCGCGAGAGGCTGGCGATTTGGCCCATAATAGATGGACTCCCACGATGTCCCTCCACGCCGAAAGAAATTATCTTCATGAATGAGCACGGTGATGAACGGCGGTCGCGGCCCGCGCCACTCGCTCAGCCTCTTCTTGAGATAACTCGTGGGGTTGTAGTCGGCGGCGTGGGGCGTGTCCAGCATGTTCCACCAGAACTGCTCCTGAGAGACTCGCTCGGTCTTCCAGCGCGTGACGCTGAAGTCACTTGGGCGCACTAACAATCCTTCGACCCACTCGAAGGGATTCTCTAGTTTGGTGCCGCTCTCGTGATAGATTACCGTCATCTGTGCGCCCAGCTCTTTATAGAGCTGCCAGGCGATCCTCTTCACGCGTGGGTCATCATTGGGCACAGCAGCGACGACGGGCTTGCGCCCCATCAATTGCGCCACGTATGTGTATCCTCCAGGGTGGTCGCGCACCAGCTCGCCAGTAGCTAAATCGAGCTTGTAGGTCTCGTAGTCTCGTAAAAGTGACTTCAAGGCATCGTCGCTCAGAGAGCGAAGACGACCGTCAAAGCCCACATAGAGGGGATGTGGCGGGCGCTGATGATAGCTGATCGTCATCCCGCTCTCTGTGAGCTTTTGGATGAGATCGGGGCGTTGCTGCGCATACAAATCGGCCATCGGCCCGGTGAGATAAAAATCGCCCTTGACGTTATATTTCTCGAAGATCCCGATGAGCTTCAGTAGTGTCTCAGCGCTCTCGGCAATATGCCGAAAGTCGTGCACGTTGATGGCAAACGTGATATAGCCCGCGGGATCGCTCTGATCTGGGCGCGGGGGGAGGGCTGCGCTTCCGCGCGGGTCTACTCCGGGATGAGCCTTCTCCCAAGCGATAAACTCGTCGGCCATCTGCGAGAACGTCGCCCAGCGGATCTTCCCGGCTTTGACCAAGGGATCTATGACGTTGGTGAGAAAGTCCTCGATGACGCCGAAGGGGCGAGCAAAATCGCCGCGAAACTCCCCCGGATGCACCGTGAAGTGAAAGACGTTGACCCTATCAACTCTTGCTGATGCGAGTGAACGCTCCAGCGCCTCGCGCAGCACATCGAACCACGCTTGATCTCCACCTTGAGCAATGATCTCGCGCTTGCGCGCGAACTTCTCCGGGTCATAGGCACCCTCAGGGAGGAAGACGATCTTCCCGTTGGGGTCGTGTGCGGCAAATTTCGACAGATCAGTTTCGCTGGGGCCGCCCGCCGGCCGCCACGGGTTGACGCCTAAAAGCGACAGATCAGTGCGCTGAGTCCTCGGATTCTTCCAATCACTCATCACGTCCAGCCCAGCGCACGACGCTGCTTCTAAGATCCCAGTATAGAGATTGCCGCCGCTCCAGTAGCGAAGTGTCTTCTGCACGCCTGTCTTCTGAATATACGAGATCTCCTCTTGCATCACGGCGCACCACGTTCGCGCAGGGAGCCCCTCAGGGTTTCTCCCCAGATGGGCATCTTCGTGGAAGTGCAGGGCGATCTCGTGCCCGCGAGCTTCTAAGTCTCTGAAGATCGCATTGCCCCTCTCGATGGCGACTTGCGTGAAGGGGCTTTGCGCCTGAATAGTCATGCGCCCGCCATGCGCTTCGACGATCTGAGCTACGTCAAGAATATCCTGCACGTGGCGCTCGAACAACGGCCCGTGACGATACTCCGCCCCGCCGCCACCATACCCTTGGGCGGTCCGGCCCAACGGCTCAATGTGCATTCCGATCCCAAAGAGCAAGACCGGCTCAGCGAGAGCATCAGCTGCTCTCACCCCTTCAGCCTGCAAGCCGCTCGTAACGAGAGAACACCCCTCTAGTAGCCCGAGTAGCCCGATCAGACAGACGAATCGAATCACTGTGTTCATAAGAACCTCCTCACTTGCTAACTCACTGTAGCAAAGAACCAGATAAAAATGCCATAGAAGTCCTCTGGAAATCTCATCATATGAAAAACGTGCCAGGATTTCTCTAGGACGGTAAAATAAAGCTCAGGCCATGAGCGTAGCGATCTTCCGGTTCTACGGCGAGCTGAACGACTTTTTACCGCCCAAGCAGCGTCAGCGCGACATCGAGTACAGCTTTCGCAACACCCCAGCGGTCAAAGATGCCATCGAAGCCCTCGGCGTGCCCCACACCGAGGTTGATCTCATCGTCGTCAACGGGCAGTCTGTGGGGTTTTCGCATCGCGTGCGCGACGGCGACAGGGTCGCGGTCTATCCCGTCTTCGAGAGCTTAGATATCTCGCCGATCGTGCAGGTGCGAGAGAAGCCCCTCAGACAGATCGCGTTTGTCGCCGATGTGCATCTGGGCAAGCTCGCGCGGCTTTTACGACTGCTGGGGTTCGATACGGTGCACTCCAATGCGTATCACGACAGCGAGCTGGTCGCTCTTGCGGCGCGCGAGGGGCGCATCGTGCTCACCCGCGACCGTGGGCTGCTCAAGCACAACGCTGTCACGCACGGCTACTGGCTGCGCTCGACCGATCCCATCGAGCAAGCCCGCGAGGTCGTGCGACGCTTCAATATAGAAGCTGTGATAGACCCGTTCCGACGCTGCTTGGTGTGCAACGGGCTGCTTGTGCCAGTAGAGAAGGAAAAAATTCTGGCGCGGATTCCCCCCAAGGTTGCCACTGAGCACGACGAGTATTTTCTCTGCTCAAGCTGCCAGAAGCTCTACTGGCGCGGCACGCACTACCCCAAGCTCGAAAAGCACATCGTGGCCATCATCGGCAATATGGACAAGAAGTCGCCGTGAGTGTATAGTAAACCCATGCGCGAACGCGACGTCATACAGTTTCTGAGCGGGAAGCTCTCCATCGGGGACGACTGCGCCGTCGTTCCCTTCAAAAAGACTAATCTTTTGCTCACGACCGATATGCTCCATCGTCAGACAGACTTTCCCGAAGGGGTGACGCCCCATACGATGGGGTGGCGCGCTGTCGCGGTCTCGCTCAGCGACATTGCTGCGATGGGCGGCAGGCCCCTCGGCGTCGTGATCGCACTCGGCGCTCCAGAGTTTGACAAAAATTTTTTAGAAGAACTTCTTGATGGGGCCTTGGCGTGCTGTCAGACGTGCGAGACGGCATTGATCGGGGGAGACACGGATCGTCATGCCGAGCTGACGATAGTGACGACCGCCCTGGGCGAAGCCCAGAAGCCCGTTGTGCGCTCCGGGGCCCGCCCCAACGAGCTGGTCTGCGTGACGGGGGATCTGGGGCGGACAGCTGCAGCACTGCAACTTCTCCGAGATGGAGATTTCGAGCAAGCCAACGCGCTCTTGCGCTTTCACCCACGACTGAGAGAGGGCCAAGCCCTCGCGCCCTTAGCCAGCAGCATGATCGACATCTCCGACGGATTAGCCCGCTCGCTCTATCAGCTTGCCGAAGCAAGCAGTGTTGGCTTTCGCATTGACGCAACGGCGATCCCCTTCGCGCTCGAGGTCGAAGAGCTCGCACGCGATCAGGACGAGATCTTCGAGATGGGGCTTTTTTTCGGAGAGGACTTTGAGCTGCTGTTTACGCTCCCTCACGAACGACTCCTTGACGCCCGACGAGTGTGTGAGTTTACTGTTATCGGGCGCGTGATGCCCAAGAAAGAAGGCATCACTATGCAACTTGGCCCGGAGAGAATCGCTCTGCCCGATCGAGGGTATGAACATTAAATTCGTCAGTGAAGGAGGCTTCTATGAAAAGACTGATCTGTGTGTTAGGAATCGCCGTGTGGGCCGGAACGGCCTTTGCCCAGGAAGCTCCGACCTTTGAGCCGGTCTCAGGGACGTTCTATCTTAACGTGAGCGATCTCAATAGGCTTTTGGAGGAGAGCGATTTCCCTAAAATCTCCGCGCCCATCCTGATGACGGGGAGTTGGACGCGGGTGCGCGCGGTCGAATCGCTCCCGATAGGGCTGTCGCTTGCTGAGGGTTCTGTCGGGGCAGAGCGCGGCTCGCGGCGTGTGCAGCTGTCGCTCTTCTATTTCAGCGCGTTTGTGGACAGGCGCTGGCCGCTCTCGGAGCGAGTTCCAGCGCTCAAGGGCTTCGTGAGCGGCGGCGTTGGAGTGGGCACGGCAACGTTGCTCTTGGGTCAACGCCCTCTCACAGAAGAAGGCTTTGAATCCGTCTTGCAGACGGCGCACGACACCCTGCTGCGACGGCTTTTTCTCTCAGCGATTCCCCGTGTGGGGATTGAGTTCGTGCTGACGGACGTGATCACGCTGAGAGCTTCGGTTGGGTATATCTGGTCGCCGTGGTCGGGGGCGTGGGAGCATTTTTCAGAGAGAATCGCTGGGCCGCCCAGGGATTTCAGCGGGGTCTTGGTGGAGTTTACAGTCTCATATACGCTAAAGCCGACCAAGAAGGGAGATTAACGCCGCCCGATGAGCTGCATGAACTCGGCGCGGGTGCGCGGGTCTCTTCTGAAAATACCCTTCACGGCGCTGGTCACTAACCAGGCGTCTTTCTGCAGCTCGCGCATGGCCATGCACAGGTGAAAGCCCTCGACGACGACGCCGACCCCCTTGGGAGTGAGCGCCTCCATCAAGAAGTCAGCGATCTCATCGGTGAGGCTCTCTTGCAGTTGCAGCTTCTTGGAAAAATGCTCGACGATCTGGGGGATCTTGCTCATCCCGATGACCCTTCCGTCGGGGATGTAGCCGACATGAGCCTTGCCGAAGAACGGCAGAATATGATGTTCGCAGAGACTGTAGAACAGAATGTCTTTGACGACGATCATCTGGTCGTGCTTGACAGGGAAGATCGCTCCGGCGAGAAGCTCTTTTGGATCTTGACGATACCCCTCTGTGAGCGTCTCGAGCATCTCGACGAAGCGCTGGGGGGTTTCGCGCAAGCCCTCACGATCGGGGTCTTCGCCAATATAGACAAGCAGCCGGCGCACTAAATCTGCAATCTCGTTATGTCTTCTCACAGAATTCACCCGATCAGTAGCATAGCACAGCTTGGATTTGACAAGCAAATCGCTGAGCTTTTAGGATTGGCATGAACTGTGTAAGGGGGTAGGACGATGAATCGCACACGGCGCGAGTTCTTTCGGATCTGCGGGGCTCTTGCAGTGGGGAGCTGGCTAGCAGGCCTGTCAAGCTGTGGGCCGGCGCGCCCGTCGGGGCCGATCAAGATCGGCACGCTGTTGGACTACACAGGGGCGCTAGCGGAGTTCGGGCCGCCGCTGCGCAATTCAGCCGAGCTGGCAGCCCAGCACATCAATGATGCCGGAGGGCTTCTGGGGGGACGCACGCTCCAGCTCGTCCACGAGGACGCAGCAACGACGGCTTCTGTAGCTATTGACCGCGCGAAGAAACTCATTGAGATTGATAAAGTCCCGGCGATCGTCGGGGCCCTCGCCAGCGGGGTCACGGTCCCCGTGGCCCAGACTGTCACCATTCCCAACAGAGTCATTCTGATCTCGCCGGCCTCGACCTCGCCCTTGCTGACGTACTTGCCCGAAGATGCCGCGGCCGATCTGCTCTTTCGCACTTGCCCGTCGGACGCGCTCCAAGGGGTCGTCCTGGGGAAGCTCGCCGCCGATCTCGGCTACGCGACAGCAGCTGTGATCTATGTCAACAATCCCTACGGACAAGGGCTGAAGGACGAGTTCACACGATCGTTCGAGCGTCATGGGGGGCGCGTGGTGAGCGCCGTTGCTCATCCTGAGGAGACCCAGCCCAGCTACATCGCGGAGCTGCGCCAGCTCACCGAGGAGAAGCCCGACGTTCTTGTGGCCATTAGCTACCCCGGCCATGCGAAGGTCTACTTGAAGGAAGCCATGGAGAGCGGGTATATCGCGAAGTTCTTGTTCGTAGATGGGACCAAATCGGAGCAGATCATCGAGGCCGTCGGAGCTGAGGCTCTTGAGGGGATGTACGGCACGGCACCGGGGTCAGAGAGAACTCGCTCGCTGGAGATCTTCACCGCTGAGTATCAACGAGTCTACAAAGAGCTGCCCCCGCAGCCGTTCATGACCAACACCTACGATGCCGTGATCCTGCTCGCTCTGGCGATTGAGAGAGCCGGCACAGCCGAGAGCCTCGCGATACGCGATGCACTCCGCCCTGTAGCCAATCCGCCGGGCGAGATCGCGAGCGCGGGCGTCGAGGGCCTCAAGCGCGCCCTTCAAGCGCTCAAGGAGAACAACGAGATAGACTACGAAGGAGCCGCCGGTGCGGTCAACTTCGACGCCCACGGCGACGTAATCACCCCGATCGAGATTTGGCAGTATACCAACGGCACAATTC
>JBBISQ010000077.1:0-8211 GCA_037441155.1 Candidatus Fraserbacteria bacterium | reverse complement strand
CCTGACAGAGATCATAGACAGAGCTTGTCCTGATCGGTACAATGATTGACGAGCGCTATGAAGAACCAAGCGGTCGCGCTGAGCCTGATGATAGTAAGCGTGCTGGCGAGCTCATGGCTCATGCCAAGCTTTCATAGGGAGAGCGCCCGCCCCGCTCCGCACACTCCCAGCACGGCGGCACCGGTAATGACATCGGGGCAGTCTTCGTGCTGCACGCAGGACTCGGGCGCATCGAGTCTTCATGAGGGCTTCTGCTGCGAGGCATCGCCCGCCCTGCCCGGTGCTGTCGCTGACTTTGGCTCCTACACACCCTATCTGTCACTCGTAGTCGCCGAACCGCAGGAGCAGCGCTGCTCTTTCCTTGCGCCTCCTGTGCCCCCTCCAACGCTCTGACGCCTCCTCATCTCGCTCGTGTCTGAAGGTCTTGCTCGCTATGTGCTCTAAATCTATAAGAAGGAGGTTCGTCTATGGCTAAGAGATCCCTGCGCAGCGCTCCGTGGACGATGATCGGTGCTCTCGTGGTCGCGGTAGTGCTTATCGGGGGAGGGGCGCTGTACGCGTTCTACGCGCGGCGCGGCGGAGAGACGCCTCAGCTCGAGATCACGCCTATCGTACGCGATCTTGGAACTATCGACTACCGAGATGGGCTTGTCACGTTGAGCTTCACGGTAGAGAACCGGGGCACGGGTGATCTCGTCATCACGGAGATGGAGACCTCGTGCGGGTGCACCAAGGCATCGCTTGTAGTCAACGGACAAGAGGGGCCACAGTTTGGGATGCGCGGCCACGGGGAATGGCCCAGGGGCTGGTCAGCACGGCTCAAGCCCGGCGAACGCGCCGAGCTGAGAGTCACCTATGACCCCTTGGCCCACGGCCCCTATGTGGGGTCGTTCGATCGCTTGGTCTTCATCTACTCCAACGACCCCCGCGAGCCAACGAAGCGCGTGCGGTTCTACGGCTACCAGCGGGGCGGATAAGCCTATGAAGACGATCACGCGCTGGGCCGTCCTCGTGCTCGTGATGAGCGGGCCGGCTCTGGCTCAGGCTGGCCCGCCCAAGATCGAAGTCTCTCCGGCCCTGTATGACTTCGGCACCATCGCTGCGACGGATCGCGTCGAGACGACGATCTCCGTGCGGAACGTGGGAGAGAGCACGCTCGAGATCCTCAGCGTCACGACCTCGTGCGGGTGCACCAAGGCCCAGCTTGAAGCGGAGAAGATCGAGCCGGGCCAGACGACACCGCTGAAGATCATCTTTGACGCGCGCTCGCACGTGGGCGAGCGCCAGACCCCCCTGACAGAGCCGGAAGCTGTGACGCATCTCGTCTATCTCCGCACGAACGACCCACAGCATCCCGAAGCCGAGATCGAGATTCGGGCGCGGCTGGAACCCAACCTCCTTGCCCCCTTCCCTCAAGAGAAGGGGGAACAAAACTCCCCTCCCCCTTTAGGGGAGGGGCCGGGGGAGAGGTTAACAGTCACCATCTACTACAACGAAGCCTGTCATGACTGCGTGCTCTATCTCGATCATGAGTTGATCCCCACGCTCAAGGAACTTGGGATCACCGGGATCGTCAAGAAAGACTACATCAGCGAGCGCAAGAATCGCGCGGAGCTGGTGGAGCGCAGCATGCAGCTGGAAATCCCACCGAAGCTCCAGGGGCATCTCACAGTCTTTCTCGATGACAGAGTTATCTTACAAGGGCACGTCCCACTCCAGATCGTGCGCGATCTGCTGAAGCCCGAGAACGTGGGGCGCTACGACCGGATCGTCGTCCTTCAAGATAAGATGGCTGCCCACGGCGACCTGCCCACACAGTATTTTGTTTGGGGCTACGCCGGCGAAGTGAAAGAGTATCCCATCGAGACGCCGATAGAGACGTATCTCTTATGGCTTGCAGAAAATCGGGGCGCCGCGCCGGTCACCCAGACGCGCGATCAGGTGAGCTTCTTGCTCTTAGTGTTGGGGGCGGGCTTGCTCGATGGCATCAACCCCTGCGCGTTCGCGGTGCTCTTGCTCTTTATGGCGTTTTTGTTCACGCTCCAGCGAGCGCGCAGTCAGATGCTCCAAGCCGGCTTGGTCTACATCGGCGCGATCTATCTGACGTATTTAGCTATTGGGCTGGGCATATTAAGAGTCTTCACGCTCTCCAGCGAGCCCCACGTGATCGCCAAGCTCGGTGCGGGTTTTATGATCGTGCTGGGGTTGGTCAATGTCAAAGACGCGTTCTGGTACGGGCGCTGGTTCAGTTTGGGGGTCTTGAAAGTCGGCGCGGAGACGCGCGAGCGCTGGATGCGAAAAGCAACACTACCGGCGACGGCCGTCTTAGGGTTCTTAGTGGGAATCTGTGAATTCCCCTGCACCGGCGGGGTCTACGTTGGCGTGCTGGGGTTGCTCTCGGCCCAGACGACGTATCTGTCGGGGTTGGGGTATCTAGTGCTCTATAACGTGATGTTCGTGCTGCCGTTGGTGGCGATTCTCGTCGCGTTAGGGAACCGACGGACGCTGGGGCAAGTCAGCCGCTGGGAGGCCCAGCACAAGCGAGCGCTCAAGCTGGGCCAAGGGCTAGTCATGATCGCCTTGGGAGCCGGAATTCTGCTCTGGTTCGTGTAAGACGAGGGGATGATTGCCGCCATTGACACGGGAGCGGTGGTCGGCTATACTTAAGAGAATCCCCCCCAGGGGGGATGGGCAAACGAGACGGGTGAGAGACGATGTCGCGCCGAGTACGAGAAGAAGAATGGCTCCCCGCTGCGCTGAGCCGACGACAGTTTCTGAGTTGGCTTGGGTGGGGATCGCTGACCCTGTCGCTTGGGGGTGGAGCGCTCAGCTCGGCGGTGTACTTGAAGCCAAGGATGACCTACGAGCCCACGAGCGCGTTCACGGTCGGGCGACCTGAGGAGTATCAGGTGGGGGAGATGCGCGCCTTCGAAGCCCAACGAGTCTTTCTCTTCCGCACGCCTCAAGGCTTCCAAGCGCTCTCCATGACCTGCACGCATCTGGGGTGCGCCTACAAGCCCTACGGGCCTCCTGACGAGGATTTTTCGGTTGTGCACGCCCACTGCCCCTGTCACGGGTCGGTCTTCGCCCGCGACGGGCGGGTGCTGGGCGGTCCAGCGCCTCGACCGCTACCGTTCTACGAGATGAGTTTGACTCCCGACGGACGCTTACAAGTAGACCTTGCCAAGACCTGGCCCAGCACCACGTACCTGACGGCCGAGGGCCGTGTGCTCACGGACGGGCCGGCGCCCACGGGAGAAGATATCCGCTTTGCTTAGAAGGTGATCCGATCATGCGCACACGGCTGGAAGGGATAGTGCGGCAGGCGAGCGGCGATCGCGCGGTGGTGCGGCTGCTCAAAGGGCCGGAGCGCTGCTCCCTCGAGGAAGTTGGCGCCGGCGGCACCTGTGAGGTGGATGACCTGCGCGAGCCGTTCACTGGCAGGCCTAAGATGTTCGAGCTCGAAGCGCTGAATCCCCTAGGGGCCAGGCGCGGCCAGCGCGTTCGGCTGGAGTTTCAGGGCAGAAGCATCGTCGGGGGGAGTCTGGCGCTGTACGGACTCCCCGCCGTGTCGTTCCTGCTCGGCTTGGGAGTCGGTGGAGCACTGGGGGAACGGTGGGGAGCGAGGGGGGATGCCCTCATCGGCTGGCAGGTGCTTGGGGGACTCGTGCTGATGGGGCTTGCTCTTGTGGGGGCGAAGCTCTCCGAGCACTGGGCAAGGGTGCCAACCATCGTCGAGATCGTCAAGCCCAGCCCGGAGAAGCTCGCACGATTCCGCACCGAGATACAACGAGTGAGGTGAAGAACGATGAACCAAGAGACGCGCCAGCACGTCACCCTGCAGATCACCGGGATGACGTGCGCCTCGTGTGTAGCCCATGTCGAACAGGCGCTGCGCGAGCTGCCGGGGGTCTCGAAAGCCGTCGTCAACCTGGCGATGGGCACAGCCAAAGTCGAATACATTCCCGGCTTGGTCTCGCTGGATCAGATGAAGCAAGCCGTGCGCGACGTCGGCTACGAGGCGACCGAAAAGACCGAAGACTCGCAGGCCATAGATCGTGAACGCCAAGCACGCCAACGGGAGATCCGACGCCAAGGGCTGTATCTGTTGTTCGCTACCCCACTCAGCGTCTTGATCATGGTAGGGACGTTCCGAGACTATTGGATCTTCCCGTATTTTGTGCCCGAATGGTTGGGGAACAAAGTGCTGTTGGGGGTGTTGACAACGCCGATCGTCTTCGGGCCCGGTTTGCAATTCTTCGTCAACAGTTGGCGGGGCTTGCGCGCGGGCGTCACCGATATGAATCTCTTGTACGCCACCGGGATCGGCGCGGCGTACTTGATTGCTGTTATCAATACCCTCTGGCCCACCGCGGGCTTCGGCGGCGAGGGCGCGACCTTTTATGAATCCGCTGCGCTCTTGACGACGTTTATTGTGCTAGGGCGCTTCTTGGAGGCGCTGACCCGCGGCCGCACCAGCGAAGCCATCAGGAAATTGATGAGTCTGCAGCCCAAGATCGCCCGCGTGGTGCGCCACGGCACAGAGCTGGAGATCCCTGCTGATGCAGTCGAGGTCGGCGACATCGTTGTGGTCCGGCCCGGCGAGCGCATCCCCGTGGACGGCACCGTGCTGGAGGGCTATTCGGCAGTCGATGAGTCCATGATCACCGGTGAGTCCCTCCCCGTCGAGAAGAAGGCTGGATCGGAAGTGATCGGCGGCACGATGAACAAGACGGGGTCGTTCACATTCCGGGCGACCAAGGTCGGCAAAGAGACAGCCCTGGCGCAGATTATCAAACTCGTCGAAGACGCGCAGACATCAAAAGCGCCGATTCAGAAGCTGGCCGACTGGGTCGCCGGGCACTTTATCTTAGGGGTGCATGCTCTGGCGTTGCTTGTCTTTGTCTTCTGGTTCTTTGTGGGATATAACGCGTTCTTTGACCCGAACACGGGCTTTCTGCTCTCGCCCCACAAACTTGGGGAGATCGGGGTCTTCGGGTTCTCATTGCTGCTCTCGATTACGGTGCTGGTGATCTCGTGTCCGTGCGCTGTGGGCTTGGCGACCCCCAGCGCGATGATGGCCGGCACAGGCAAAGCCGCGGAGAACGGGGTTCTCTTCAAGGGTGCCGACGCCATCGAAGCCGCGAGCAAGCTGACTACTATAGTCTTTGATAAGACTGGCACGCTCACCAAGGGCGAGCCGTCGGTCACGGATGTGATTGCCCTCGCGGAGCTTCCGGAGGACGAGGTGCTCCGCTTGGCGGCCATCGCTGAGAAGAATTCCGAGCATCCGCTGGGCGAGGCCATCGTGCGGGCCGCCCACGAGCGGGGCTTAGAGATCGTCCCAGCAGAGAGCTTTACTGCTATCCCCGGGCATGGTGTCGAGGCCCGCTATCATCCTCACCCCCACCCCCTTTCCCCCGGGAGGGAGAGGGGAGCAAGGGGTGAGGGGAGAGAGATTCTGCTGGGCAATCGCAAGCTGATGCGCGAGCGGGCAGTCGAGATCACAGAGCTGTTTGCCAAAAAAGCAGAGGAGCTAGAGCGGGACGGGAAGACGGCCATGTTTGTGGCCCTGGACGGAAGAGCCGTGGGACTCATCGCCGTGGCCGATACGCTGAAAGATTTTTCTGTGGAAGCCGTGCAACGACTGCATCGGTTGGGGCTCGAAGTGGCAATGATCACGGGGGACAATCGGCGGACAGCCGAAGCGATCGCGCGGCAGGTGGGCATTGACCGCGTGCTCGCGGAGGTCTTGCCTCAAGACAAGGCCGAGGAGATCAAGAGATTGCAAGCTCAGGGCAAGCGCGTGGCGATGGTCGGCGATGGGATCAACGATGCCCCGGCGCTCGCCCAAGCCGACGTCGGCATAGCGATCGGCTCCGGGACGGATATCGCCAAAGAGACCGGGCACGTCATCCTCATCAAAGAAGACCTCCGAGATGTCGTGGTCGCGTTAGAAGTCGCACAAGCGACGATGCGCAAGGTGAAGCAGAACCTCTTCTGGGCTTTTATCTATAACACCTTGGGCATCCCCATTGGAGCGGGTTTGTTGTATCCCATCGCGAAATTGGTCGTCAGCCCGGAGTTGGCGGCCTTCTTCATGGCGACCAGTTCTGTTTCCGTCACGCTGAATACGCTCCTGCTGAAGCGCTATCGGCCCTCGTTCAAGACGACGCTCTCAGTGCCAAGCCCACAGCCAGCTCCGACAGTCGCAGCGGTCCCCGTCGGAGGTGAAAAACGATGAACGAACAACTCCATCGGAAAGCCTTGCGTTTGAGTGCGCTGGTCTATACAACGATCTCGGCAGTATTGGCTTTAGCGTTTCTGATGGCAGCAACGGCTTTGGGGTATCCCATCACGGCCCGAGTGGGCGGGACGGTCTGGGTCTTTTTGCTCTCGATGATCGTGAGTATGCCTTTGGTAACGTCATATTTTAAGAGGCGGTATCGAGGTGAATGAGGAGGTGACCCTGCATGGAACATGGGAGAGTAGAGCAGGGCGGACAGGAAGCTGTCCCAGAGAAAACTGTAGGGTGGCGGCGCTGGGTGTGGCTCGTAGGGTGTTTGGCTCCGCTAGCGGCGGCTGTCGTGGCCATCTGGGTGTTCAACGTGCCGGTGAATACCGTGGTCTTGCTTGGCTTGTTCTTGCTCTGCCCGCTGGCGCATCTCTTTATGATGCGGGGCGGGGAGCACAAACATTGAATATGGACTGGAGAGGAGGCGAGTATGCCGTGGTGTCATCTGCTCCTGGGGTTGCCACTTGGGGTGGCAGCGGCTTTTATCTTCTTACCGTCCGCGCAAGCCTGGCCGACCGCAGCGATCCTGAGTGCTCTGTCTGTCTTCGTGGGAGTGAAGAGCTGGCAAGCAATGCGTCAAACGGTCGTAACGGGCCGAGAAGCAATGAAGGGCAAGCTCGCTGAGGTGCGCAGTTGGACTGGCCGAGAGGGTCTCATCAATTATCGCGGTGAGCTGTGGAGTGCCAAAGGGCCAGAGGCGCTCCGCCCGGGCGAGTGGGTCGTGATTACGGACATGGAAGGGCTGAAAGCGATTGTCGCACGAGCAAGAGGTGACAGTCATGGCGGGTTTTAGGCTGTGGGAACGGATCGGCATCGAAGACCTACTGGATCACTTGACACGAGCAGCACTCGATGAGGTGGTTTCGGAAGAGTGTCGGGCCAAGCCTTGGTCGCGCCTATCCGCAGCCTGGGGATTGGTAGCGCAGGCAGACCTGGAACTAGAGAAGAAAGCACCGAGAGAGAGATTTTTATACGCTTGATGAATGACATACCAAAGACTGACTAAGATCATAGCGTGGAGCATGAGCTTTCATTAGAATGCTCTATCCACCCCACGTGGGGTGGAATGATAACTCATAAGTATCAGGAGGTTTTTATGCGCAACAACGTCAAGCTGTGGCTGGCGAGCATTGTCATAGCAGTGCTCTTGGTCGGTGGAGCGTACGGTGTCGGCTCGTTGGTCGGGCAGGCGGGCGCGCAGCCCGCTCCAGCTCAAACAGACCCGATGGAGCGGATCGCCGCGGCTTTGGAGCGCATCGCAACCGCGATGGAGAAGTCCGCAAGCAGCCCCATGAGCGGGATGATGGGCGGCATGATGCAGGGCATGGGCCAGATGGACATGATGGGCACCATGGCGAAGATGATGGAACAATGTCAAGAGATGATGCAAGGGATGCAGGGCATGATGGGCACCCCCATGGCTGGGCGCGCGCCAGCTGGGCAACCTACGCCCACTCCATCTGCACCGGCACAGACGGCAGCTCCCACAGAGGCTGATTTGGCTCGCACCTCCCAAGGCGCCGGCATCACCGTCACTGTGACGTTCATGAATCCGCTGCTCACGCCTGAAGAGACGGCGGGCAAACTCGTCTTCAAGGTGGCACTGGACACGCACACGGGAGATCTCTCGCAGCTCGATCTGACGAAGCTGGCGGTGCTGCGCACCAGTGAGGGCGCTGTCGTGAACCAAGGGTTCACGTGGGAGCCTCTCAGCGAGTCGAGTCATCACCGATTGGGCTTGTTGAAGCTGGAGGCGACCTTCCAGGGCGCGCCATTGATCACGAAGGACACGAAATATATCGAGCTGGAGTTGCAAGAGATTGGCGTCCCCTCTCGGCTCTTCAAGTGGGAAGGGGGGTATCTCACTTCATCGCAAGGATAGGACCTGCGACGGCGTTGGGACAGGAGAGTGAGCT
>JBBISQ010000076.1:0-8236 GCA_037441155.1 Candidatus Fraserbacteria bacterium | reverse complement strand
ACGAACGCTTTCTTAATTTTTTCAAGCTCCGCCAACGTCAACGGTGCTTCACGCAGCTGCCCGTCCTCCATCTTCTCACGAATCACTTGCTCGACGAGCTCTTCCAAACGCCCCCCGTTCTCAATGGACCGCGATGACGCTTCGACACCATCGGCAAGCATCACGATTGCTGTCTCTTTGGTCTTGGGCAGCTCGGCATCGTAGCGAAAATCGTCTATCGAGCATTCTTCCTGCCCCTCCCGAAGAGCCTTCACATAAAAGTAGCGAATCACAGATGTCCCGTGATGCTGTGGGATGAACTGCAAGACGTCCTCTTTCAAGCCATACCGTCGCCCCAGCTCGATCCCCTCGCGAATGTGCGCGGTGAGGATCATCTTGCTCAGGCTTGGGGCTAAAGAATCATGCGGGTTCGTGCCGTTCTGCTGATTCTCTAGGAAGAACTCCGGGCGCTGGATCTTCCCAATATCGTGATAATATCCGCCCACTTTGGCTAAGAGCGGGTCCGCGCCGATGGCTTCAGCCGCAGCCTCGCTCAAGTCAGCGACGTTGAAGCTATGATGGTACGTCCCTGGGGCCTTCTCGCGGAGGAGATCTAAGAGCGGGTGCGAGGGATTGAGCAGCTCCATCAGCCCCAGGGGGCTGGTCTTTTGAGTAATCTGCTCTGCTAACGGGAGCAGGCCCATCATCAAGAGCGCCGTGAGCGGGCCGCTCAGCGTCGCCCATAACAGCGCTTCGGGCCGAAAATTTCCCCAGATCGCCGTGCCGCTCCCGTAGACAAGTGCGTTCACAAGGGCGATCTCTAGACCCCCCAAAGCTAAATCTGAGAGCTTATTCAATCGGGTGACGCAGAAGATCGCGACAAAGCCCCCAGCCAGGGCGATCAGCCCGCTCAGCGACGGGCCAAAGAGCTCTATCACCAACGCTACGAAGATATTGGTTGCTACCCCCATCGGCAGGCCGACAAAGAGCGTCACGAGTGCTGCTGCCAGCGGGGTCGGAGCCAGATAGGGCACCCAGGGGTGCACGATCTGAGCGAGCAGCACGGTGAAGAAGATCGAGCCAGCCGTAAATCCCAGAGGCCGGGGCGACACCCTCGCCCGATGAGCATAGATGCCCCACGCCGTACACATGAGCCCCACCAGAACTGCTTGGGCTGCACTCTGCGCCCACGATAGAAACTGCACTTCTAACGTAGGTGTCAGTCGGAACGCTCCGAGGGCCGTCAAGGCTGCCCACAGCAGCCCGCTGGCTTCAACCTGCGGAGAGATACGGAATGGCAGGGAGGGCTCGGCAGGACTAGCTCTTGCCTTCGCTCTTCTCATACGCTTCGATGATCTTCTTGACCAGGGGGTGACGCACGACATCGCGTTTGTCCAGATAGACAAAGGCGATGCCCTCAATGTTCTTCAGGACATTCTGGACTTCCTTCAAGCCGGACTTGCCGCGCTGCAAGTCAATCTGGGTAATATCTCCCGTGATCACGGCTTTGGACTTGAACCCCAAGCGCGTCAGAAACATCTTCATCTGCGTCGCTGTCGTGTTCTGCGCTTCGTCGAGGATGATGAACGAGTTATTGAGGGTGCGCCCGCGCATAAACGCGAGCGGCGCGATCTCGATCCGCCCGTTCTCCATCAGCCTTTTCACTTCTTCATAAGGGATCATATCGAAGATCGCGTCATAGAGCGGGCGCAGATAGGGGCTGACCTTCGCTTCGATGTCGCCGGGGAGAAAGCCCAATTCTTCCCCGGCTTCGACGGCCGGACGAGTGAGTATCAGACGGTGACAGCGCCCGCGCTTGAGATGGTCAATCGCAATAGCTACGGCCAGATAAGTCTTCCCCGTGCCCGACGGCCCGATCCCAAAGACGATGTCGTTCTCGCGGATCGCTTGGACGTACTTGGCTTGGCCCACGGTCTTAGGGCGGATCTGCTCCCCCCAGTGGGTCGTCTGGATCGGCTCCGCGAGCACCCCCTCAAGATTCTCTGATGCCTTCACTTGTTGGGAGAGGTATCGGACCTCATCGGGTGTGGGAACATGGCCGCTCCTGACAACCTCAAGGAGCTTCTCCAAGAGGTCTTGTACCCGTTCGACTTCGTCTTGGGGGCCTTCGATCCGGACGGTGCCCCCACGGTGCGCGAGGCGCACCCCAAAGAACTCCCGGATGAGCTGGAGATTCCGGTCGAATTGTCCCAAGACAGCTGTGGCCTCTTCCCCGTCTTTGAGGAGGATTTCCTGCTGAATGTACGTCTTCCTCTCTATCACTGCGTCTCCTCCGAGATTTATCATACCCGTTTGCTTAAGGGTTGTCAATCGCCATTCCTCCGCGATCAGGGCCCTTGAGTTTTTCCAGTCGTCTGCTAGACTAGAGCGTCATGCTGCGTTTGGTCGATCGCTATCTCGTGCGCGAGATGTTCTTTCCCTTTGTGCTGGCTGTCGCGGGCTTTGTGCTCTTTATCATTCTCAATCTGATCCCGCAGCTGTCGGATTTCATGCTCGACCGGAACATCCCCCTCAGCGTGCTCTTCCAGATGCTCGCGTACCGGTTGCCTGAGCTGCTCGTCTACGGCCTTCCCGTCGGCGTCTTGTTCGCGATCTTCTGGGCCTTGGGGAGGCTGAGCCACGACCGCGAGCTGATCGCCCTCCAAGCCGCCGGGCTGAGCTTGCGCCGTATCTGCCTCCCGGTGCTGCTTATGGGCCTGATCACGGCGGTGGCGGCGCTGGCCGTGGGAGAGCTCTGGATGCCCTGGGCCAACCATCGCTATTATAATCTCCTGCGCGAGATCTTCTTCGTCAGATCGGTTCCTCAGATCCGGGAGGCGACCTTCGTCAAGATCAGTGATACAGCCTATGCGTATATCGAGCGATACGAGCCGAGCACCAAAAAATTACACAACGTGATGGTCTTCGACAAGGGCGGCGGCGAGTATCTCCCCGAGATGGACGCGCCCTTCCCCAAGATCATTATTGCCACGGAAGGGCTGTGGGATGGCGAGTACTGGCGCTTATCAAACGGGAAACTCCATAAGCTTGGTCAGGACGGCCAGTTCGAGTACACCGTGACGTTTGCCCAGCTCTCGATACGTGCAGGGCCCTATCTCCAAAGGTTTCTCTTCGAACAACGCACCCCTCACGAGATGGGCCTCTGGGAGCTGTACAAGCAGATCGAGGTGCTCCGACGCAGCGGCCTTGGAGCGGAGAGCTTGATCGTCGAGCTGCACTCCAAGATCGCCGTTCCGTTCTCTGCAGTGATTTTCGCGCTCTTTGGAGCGCCGCTGAGCCTCATATTCGCCCAAGCTGGGGCGCCGCGCGGGCGCGCCGCCGGGGTTATCATCAGTGTGGTGCTCGTCGCGGGATATCAAGGGCTCTTGTTATGGATGTCTACGCTGGGCAAGCGCGGCTTGGTCGCCCCCCTCATAGCCCCGTGGGTGCCCAATATACTCTTCACAGCCCTGGGGGTGCTCCTGCTGGTGTGGCTCGATCGGCTCAGCCGGCTCGATCTCTTTGCTCGGCTACGCCGACTCGTCCCATTTATCTTTATCTTGCTCATCGGGATACAGGCGCTCGCTCAAGAGCCGCCGCCCATCGCGCTTGACCTGCGGGCTGACAGACTGACTGTCGCTCGCGATTGGCGGGAGCTCGCCGCCGAGGGGCATGTCCGCCTCCAGTACGAGACGGGCCGACTCCAAGCGCACAGCCTGAAAGCACAGCGCACTGCCGAGGGCCAGCAGTGGCACATCTCCGCCCAGGGGGACGTCCTCTGGGAGGGCGAAGGGCTGAAGGGCCGGACAGATCACATTGAGCTTCAAATCGAGTGGGACGGCTCTCAATGGAAGGTGAGCGAAGCGCGACTGCTCCCAGCCCAGATAGAGTACGAGCGCGGGCGCTTACAAGCTTCAGAGATCCGTGTGTACAGGGCCAACGCGCTCTGGGTAGCCCAGCTCACACACTTTATGGGCCAGACGAGTTTTCAGAGCGCTACCAAAAGAGAAGAGACCCTGCGCTTTCAGGGGGAGGAAGCCCAGGCGACGTTCTCCCCCGAAGGCTCTCTCACACTCTTAGAGATCAAGACTGGCGAGATCACCACGTGCACCTGCCCTGAGCCCATCGCACAATCGGCGTACTCAATCGCTGCCGGCACCGTTCGCTTGGAACTGAACGAATCCGTCTGGGCTACCAATATTCTCCTCAAGGCCTACGGGCTGCCGATCTTCTGGGCTCCGGTCTACTTTGCTTCCCTGAAAGAAGAGACGAAAAACCCCCTGCTCCCCGACTTTGGGCAACTCCCGGATCGGGGGTGGTATCTCCGCTGGCGCGTGCCCTTCCGAATAGACAAGAACAACACCGGCACCGTGAGTATTGACTACTATTCCAAGCTCCCCGAGGTGGGGATGGGGATCGAGTACAATTACGGATTTTGGGGGCAGCGCGGGCAGATTTCGATCTATCGTTTGGTGGGGCGTGGGGAGTCCTGGGCTACAGACTGGACCCATCAAGCCCAGCTCCCCCTCAGTACGCGCTTATCTGTGGGGCTCACCTCGCGGACTGGACTTCTAGAACAAGAAGCCCAGCGGCTCTTCTCGCGAGCGCTGCTCTCTGCTACGTGGGGACCGGTGCGCTGGAGTGCCCTGTGGAGCCGCGATCACTATCTCGCGCTGCCGGAAAGCGAAGAGACCGTGCTCTATCGCTTCTTGGAGAAGACGCCGGAGCTGACGCTCGCGCTCGTGCCGTGGCGCTTAGGCTCGTTGCCCCTTGCCGTCACGTTCAGCGTTGCCTGGGGACGCTACCGCGAGAAGAAGCTCGATCGCGAGACCCTCGACGAGAGCCGGCGCTGGGACACGATTATCGGCTTGCAAACGCTTGCCCTGGGAAGCGATCTCGTTCGCATACAAGCCAATACGAATTACCGTCTGTCGCTCTATGAGCCACAAGGCTTAGAGCGCAGGGCGTATGATCTGACAATCGGGGTGAGCCTGCAGCCCCTGCCCCGCGTGAGCGCCGATGGGACGTACTCTTATCGCTGGGTTCTGGGCCAGAGCCCCTTCAGCTTTGATACTCTCACCCTTGTCCATCAGATCACCCTGCGCGCAGCCTGGGTAGCCGTGCCCTTCGCGCCCACCCTCATCACCGGCTATGATGTAACCCTGAACAGATTCGATCCGCTGCGCATCTCGTTGCGAGAGACGCTCACCGGCTGGGAGACTGCCATTGATCTCGAATACAATCTCAATGACCGCCTCTGGACGAGAGCAGCGTTCACTCTCAGCGGGGCGTGGGATATCACGCCTCCCCAGGGCGATACTTCCCCCATCACTGCGCAACTGACGACAGCGTTTCTCTTCGGGACCAGGACGTTCGAAGACACGATCATCAAACTCAGCTGGGGCGCCCACCGCGCGGGGGTCAATCTTGATCTCAATCGCTTCTCTCTCAGAAGATTCAATCTCGAAACGAGCTGGCAGTGGGGCGAGTGGGAGCTTTCTTTCAAGGGCGAGTACGATCTCGCGATGCGACGCTTTACCGCCTTGCAGTTTGGGATAATCAAAAAATTCTGCAAGGCGTGCTGGCAGGTGGGGTTCTACAGCGACAGCCAGCGATTCTGGCTCCAAGCGCAGATCAATGCTTTTCCCACTGCTTTGGTGCGCTATTCCCCGACTGACCAACGCTTGTCGTTTGGCAGCTGAAACTAGAGATCTTTTACGGTATACTAGAACCGTAACGGGGTGATTGACTCATATGGAGGTACGGACTGTCTGTTTGGTGGGGCACGCCAGCGCAGGCAAGACCGCTCTGGCGGAGGCGCTGTTCAAAAAGGGCGGCCACGAGGCAAAATTCGATTTTACCCCTGAGGCCAAGAGCCGCGGCCACTCCGTGGACTTAGGAGCAGGCACCCTGGTCCAGGGGGATCGGATCCTGCAGATCCTTGATACCCCCGGGTTCAGCGAGTTCGTCGAAGAGGTCTACAAAGCCCTGTGGGCCTCAGAGACGGCCCTGTTAGTCATCAATGCGGAGAAAGGGGTAGAAGTCCACACCGAAAAAGCCTGGGAGCTGATCAGGAAATTCAAAAGACCTGCGATTGTGGTCATCAACAAAATAGATCTGCCGAACGCCGATGTGCTCAAGGCTGTAGAGTCACTCCGCGCGACGCTCCCAGGACGATTCGCTCTTCTCCAGCTGCCCATCTCTGAAGGAGACAAGGGGTACGTCGATCTCATCGAGAACAAAGCGCTCTACACAGATAAGCGCAAGGGGGATATTCCGCACAACCTCAAAGATGTCGTTGCTGCGGAGCGCGAGAAATTATTAGAAGTGCTGGCCGAAGCCGACGATGAATTGATGGTGCGCTTCTTGGAAGGGCAAGAGATCCCCACAGACCAAATCCGCCACGCGCTCAAAGACGCCCTGCTCAAGCGCCTCTTCAGCCCGATTCTCTGCACGTCTGTAGCGACGGGCGTGGGCGTCGACGCCCTGCTGGAGATGCTCCAGACCCACACCCCAACTTTTGCCGAGCTGCACCAGCCCTCAGAGCGCTTTGTCGCTCAAGCGTTCAATCTCTTCTCCGACCAGTATATGGGCCGGCTGGCGTTCTTGAAGATCTTAGGGGGACGGCTCTCCGAAGGGGATACGATCATCAATATCAATACTGGGGCACAAGAGCGCGTCAAAGAAGTCCTGCGCTTTCAGGGCGATAAGACCGAGAAGATTCCCCAAGCCCACGCGGGGGAGATCGTAGCCCTAGCCAAGCTCAGCGACTGCAAGCTCGGTGAGACGTTCGCCGCCGAGCCCAGTGTAGAGAAGCTGCCCTGGATCGAATTCCCCAAGCCGGTCTTCGCTCGCGCGGTCACCCCGGAAACCCAAGCCGACGACGAGAAGATGAGCGGCGCGCTCAAGGAGATCGTCAGCCTGAAAGCAACCCTCGATTTCTACCGAGATACCGTCACCCACGAGGCGATCTTCGCCGGCCTGGGCGACACTCACTTGAACGTCTTTGCGGAGCGTCTGAAGAACCGCTACGGCGTCTCCGTCAAGATGCACAAGCCCCATATCCCCTACAAGGAGACGATTCTCAGAGTTGCCCACGGGCAGTACAAGCACAAGAAGCAGAGCGGCGGCAGAGGACAATACGGTGAGGCCCATCTGCGCGTCGAGCCGATCCCCGGCAAGACCTACGAGTTCGTCGACGAAGTGAAGGGCGGGGTCATCCCCCGGGAGTTCATTCCCGCCGTGGAGAAGGGCGTCCTCGAAGCGATGCAACAAGGCACCTTGGCGGGCTACCCCATGACGGATATCCGTGTCGCCGTCTATTACGGGAGCTATCACGAGGTGGACTCTAACGAAATCTCGTTCAAGATCGCGGGGGCCCACGCGTTCCGGCTGGCGGCGCAAGCCGCGCAACCCGCCCTGCTCGAACCCATATACAAAGTGACGATCTGGACGCCGAGCGATTTCACCGGGGACATCATCAGCAGCCTCAACGGCAAGCGCGGCCGGATCTTAGGCATGGGCATGGATGAGACGGCTGCAGACGGCGCCGCGAAGATAGATAAGATCGAGGCCGAAGTCCCACTGGCCGAGATGCTCGATTACGCCCTGGAGCTCAAGTCGATCACCCAAGGACGAGCGACGTTCCAGATGGAGTTTCTGCGATATCAGGTTGTGACCAGCGAAAAGCTCGCCGAAGAGCTCCTCAAGCGCGAGGGGAAGACTTTGGGGAAGCCAACAGCAGACCAGAAGTAAGCTCGGGCATGGCGCTCAAGCGACTGCACATTAAGACCCAGGCCAAGCAGGAGATGATCGACATCACGGAGCGCGTGCAGCGTGCCGTGCGCGAGCTCTCTATCGCTGACGGCGCGTGTGTGCTCTTCGTGCCGCACACCACTGCAGCTCTGACGATCAACGAGCACGCCGATCCTGCTGTCAAAGAAGACATACTCACTGCGTTGAGCAGATTAGTCCCTGCGGGGCTGCCCTACCAGCACGCCGAGGGGAACGCCCATGCGCATATCCGTGCGAGCTTGCTGGGGCACTCCGTGATGGTGCCCATTGAAGACGGGAAGATCGTGTTAGGGACATGGCAGGGGATTTTCTTCTGCGAGTTTGACGGTCCGCGTCAGCGTGAGGTCTGGATCGTAGGGGCTACAGTATGACTCTTTATGAATCTGCTTCGTTCGCGAGAAGCCGGAAAAGGAGGCACTATGAAGAGCTTACTGAACCAACGGACAATCATCGCTCTCGGCTT
>JBBISQ010000075.1:0-8249 GCA_037441155.1 Candidatus Fraserbacteria bacterium | reverse complement strand
AGCTGCCCCACGCACGCGCACGGCGAGATTTTCAGTGGTGCACGGCTGCGGCCCGTCAAGCACTTGGACACTTTGTAAAATCACGTGATCGCTGCCGACTTGGGCGACAGTGCCCTGGAGCTTTATCGGTGTAGGAAGACGCTCAACAGAGTGCTCTTGACTGGCGAGCTCGACGCGACAGCTGTCGGGATGGTACTCACCCGTGACGCGCACGCGCTCGGCGAGCTGAATCTGCTCAATTTGCGCACGATTGGACGTGACCTGCACGGCGAGATTCTCTAAGCGACAGGGCTGCGGCCCCACGAGCACGATCACGTTCTTGAGGGCAAACTGCGTGGGCGTCCCGGCGTTCACAATCCCCTCAAGCTCGATAGAGACCGGGCGCAGCTCAACGTAGTGCGTCGGCGTGTTCACGCGCACCGTGCAGTCTTCGGCGTGATACTCGCCCTTCACCGTGACGAGATCGCCTGCTTGAAGAGCGCTCGGAGGGAGAAGATTCTTTGATTCGATCTGCACGATAAGTCTCTCCAGCGAGCACGGCTGCGGCCCAGCCAAGACTGTAATCTCACTGAGCGTAAAGCTCTCTTGTCCGGCACGGGCGACAACCCCTTCGAGCTCAATCGCTACCGGAGCGAGAGCGGTCACGCGCACGAAGTGCTCCGGGGACTTCACTGTTACGAGACACTCTTTTTCGCTGTACTCGCCCTTGACGGCGACCCTGTCGCCGGCTTTGAGAGCGACGCTCTCTCGCTCAACGCGCACCGTGAGATTCTCACGCGAACAGAGAGAAATTCTGTTGTCGCGGGCTTGAACGTCTGAGAGGACAAACGCTTGAGCGTCGCCGCGTGCGACGACGCCCTCAAACTCTGCCGTCATCGCTGCGGGCGGTCGCGTCAAGAAAAAAATCACAATCGCGATGATCGCGACGGCGACGGCTGCGCCGCCGAGGATCATCCACCGTTGGGTGGGACTCATCTTGAGCCTCCTTTAGGGCTTCTTGCCAAATGTCGCGATGTGATCGCTATAGTAGACGTGGAACCCCTGGGTCGGGTCGAGCCATTGGGGAAGACGTATCACCCCGATGATGCGCTCATCAGGGCGCAGTTGGGCAAGGAGATTAGGGAAGTTCGGGAAATTTCCCACGAGTGCCGTCCACATCGCCCGTGTGCCGTTGGTAGTGTACTCGTTCACAGCGAGCTCCCCAGGCTCAGAACGCCGCAGGCTCTCCCCGCGCTTCTGCACCAACGCGATCTCGCTGATGCGAAAGAGGCTCTCGCGCAGGGCATACACGAGCACCAACAGCGACGGCGTCGGGATCTCGCTCTGAAGCAGCCCCAGCTCTTCGGGGCGGCCCCCTGCAGCTTGATATTGGCTGAAAAACTCATCATCGAGCAGGGCGAAGACCAAGACCATCTGAGGCTGCTCGCCCTCGGCAATGACGATATAGTCATAGAGCGACTCGTCGAGCTTCGCCCAGGCGGCGGGGAGCTTGTCCTCGTCCAAAATATTTTTGAGATGTGCCCATTTTGTGGTCGTCGTCACGGGGATCGTGACCGTGCGATACTCCCCAAGCTCTCCCACAATGGGCTCTTCCAAGTGAACTCCAGCCGTGATCTCCGAGGAAGCGGGCTGCAGCCACGGCCGGACGCCCTCTGGGGAGAGCGACTTTCGATAGGCGTATTTATAGAGCAGTGGACGGTCGAAGCCCATAAGCCGGATAGCAGCTATATCGGGCCTACGGGCAGTGAGGGCTTCTCTCAGATATTCATCAGCGATGGCCTGCAGACGCTCTGGGGCGAGCTTAGGGACGATAATCTCGATCTGAGCTTCAAGACGAACAAGATCTTTCTCTTTGATCTGGGTCTGGCTGACGAGGTGATGGTCACGGATCTGGAGGGGCTGATCTTCCCCTTTGGGAAGGTGGAGCTGCCACCAGATGAGGGGAACGCCACCGCCGACGACAAGAATAGTCCCGACGGCCAGGAAGAGCACGGTCAAGCTCTGGCGCGCGGTGCGCCGCCACAATGCCCACACCAGCGCGATCAGAAGGGCCAACGCGACGATCCATAGGATAGCCTGCATCTCTTGGCTCATCTCTGTCCCCTCCCACCGAAGTTCTTCACAGAGGCATTATACTGCAAAGCGCTACCGTCGGCCAAACGCCAGCTCCGTCGAGACCGCCCAGCCGCCGGCCTGCCAGGCGAAGTCCGTCTGTAATATGTTGGAGATCCCAAGGCCCCCGCCCCACGTGATCTCTCGTCCGTTCCAGCCCGCGCGCAGCGCGACCCCCTCAAAGAGCTGAACTTCTATCCCTACACGGATGGCACGGAACTCTTCGGAGCGCGCAAGATCTATTGCCCCTACGAGACGGACTCTGTCTGCTAGGAGCTTCACGGTCGCGCCCATCCGCACGATCATCGGGATCTCTAGAGTGCTCCCTTCGCTGACGAGCTGCGTGCTCGCGATGTCGGTGATAGCTACGCCTCCGCGGAGCCAGCCGAATCGGACTATCAGCCCCAGATCAATCCCTGTGCCGCGAAAACGCTCTCCCGCGCGCAGCTCATCGTAGAGCTTGAGAGCGATTCCCGCGGCCATCGTCTCGCGCACGCCCGCGCCGAGAGCAAGAACCGTCAGCGAGTCTTCCCCCGCGACCGGGGCTTTACTGGTTTTGCTCCCGTACCACAAGGCGCCGCCGATCCCAGAGATCCCACCACTGAGGGCGGCCCCCCATATCTCAACGGGCGTCGTGGGCCCAGGCATGGCGAGCCTGCCCAAGACCCCAAAGCCCTTCAGAGTAAAGAGCCCTGCGGGGTTCCACAGGGCCGCTGAAGCGTCATCAGCCAGCCCCACGAACGCTCCGCCCAGACTCACCGCCCTGGGCGACAGCTCCTCGATCAGAAAGCCCTGAGCCGGTGAGGCGAGCAGCACGCTTCCCAACGCTACAGCCACGAGAAGTCGCATATTCTACGGAGGGCGCGGCGGCAGCGGTTGATCTACAGGCGTATTCGACAGCCAGTAGGCGATCAGCTCTTGCAAGGTCGCAAGATCGATCTGCTGCCCGCCAGTGCCGGGCACGATGGGCGATTCGCCAATAGTAGACCACCCTGTAGCAAGCCACCAGCTGACGGCTCGCTGCATCTGATAGAACGAGATCAGGCTGTCGTCTTTGGGGTCAATGCGCTCTTCTTCGGGGGTGAGATCCGGGCGCGTGATATAATGAGCTACGACGATCTTGATCGGCAGCCCCGCGACAAGCTGGAACGAACTCGTCCCCTCGGTAGGCGTCTGGATATCCGGGACCTTGCTGATGACAAAGCCCGTCAGTGTTGGTGAATCTACTTCAGCAGTTTCAGAGAGCTTCACCTCGTAGACGATCTTCTTCACGGTTCCGGCGGTTAATCGTTCTGGGAAGATCCATTCGATAGTGGTGCCTCCGGGGGGTGGCGGTCGCAGGGTGCCCCCGTGCGGCTCCCCTAAGACTTTTTCGGTGACATCCTCGACTTTGGTGTCAGCAGCTATGACGTTGCTCGGCCATTCCTCGCGCACCCCAAGGCCCAAGACGTCGCGATTGATACGAATTTCTAAATATACCCGGATAAAGATTCCACGCGGCAGCTGACCGTTGAGCGTGGGCACGTCCCGAATCGCTACGGCGATGTTGAGCACGGTGATCGTCACGCTGGTGCTGCCCGTGGCGCCTTCGTTGTCGGTGACCGTGAGCGTGACTGTATAATCCCCGGCCTTGTCGTAGGCGTGAGTTGGGCTCTGATCAATGCTCGTGGTGCCGTCGCCAAAGTCCCATTGCCATTGGGTGACCTGCCCGTCGGGATCGGAGGACTGGTCTGTAAAGACGATATTCTCTTTGACGACGGGCTGCCAGGTAGCACGGTCAGCTACAGGGATCTCCGGATTAAACTCGAATTTTGCTATAGGTGAGGCGTTGGAGACGTCCAAAGTAATGAACGGCAGGTTGATGCGCGCGCGCTGCCCCAAAATATTCGTGTACTCGACGGTGCTGGGGCTGCGATTGATGGGGAAGGAACCTGTGACACTAGAACTTACCTGGAAGCGAAACGTTACGGTCTCCTCGGGGCGAATCGCGTCGACTCTCCACGTGAGCATCTTGCTGCCGTCGGCGAAGTCTTGAATTTCTGGGTTGCCCTCAGCGCTCTCGAACGTCACGCGGTTGGTGAGCGTCACCTTGGCGACGATCTGGCGCGCGATAAATTCCAAGCGCAGTTGGTTCTGCAACGCTGTGATGCTCTCGTCGGTGAGGCCCTTCAGAAACAAGCCATTGGTGAAGCGGGCGAGCGAGAGCACAGTCGAAGAGCGAGCGGCCTCGTCAGTGGTCGTCACGACGTGAATAGTGATCTGGCTATCGCGGGCGCGCTGCGCTTGGGTGAGCACCGGGCCAAACTCAGCCGGAGCTAAGCCCGCGCGCGCAATCAGCCAGATCTGGATCTTCCGCGCTTCGGGGCGACCGTTCTCTGTCAGTTCTCTTGTAGCGAGAGCGACGGCGTCGGCCAGCCCACTAGAGCCTCCCGGTGTCAGCTCAGAGAGTCTCTGTCGAATGATGTCGAAGTTGGTCATCAAGGGGCTGTCGAGCGTCGGCGGAGCAAGGGAGACCAAGCCGACACGGTCGTCCGGCCCAAGGAGATTGAGCAGCCGGTCGAGAAACGGGCGGGCCTCGTCCAGCTTCATCGAGCGGTCTACCCCAAGGATCACCTCGAGGGGCTGGGGGGTGAGGAAATCGCCGCGCAGCGCGAGTTTGACTGTCGCAATCTGGGGCTCAGCCAGCGTGCCTCGACGATAGACGGGAAAGGTCTCGACGACAAACTCCGCCGTGATGCCTGGCGGGGGAGTGACCTGAGCGTGGGAGCTTAAGAAGAGCAAGACCCCCACGAGAATCGCCATGACGGCAAGCGCGCGACGCCCCTGCATAGCTGCAAGACCCCTTGTGAGACCGATGATAGCTCGCCCCTATCATACCCGATAGAGGAGGGGCCGACAGTCGTGTGCGTTACGTTGAGAGATCAACTGCACTTGAGCTTGGCTGTGACTTGGCTTGCCGGCAGCGTAATGAGAAACTCAGCGAAGAAGATCTGCGACAGCGGGATCAGCGCGATCGTCTTTATTTCGACAGCCTGCGGCGCCACCCCCACCGTCCAGAGATAGAACTGGACTTTGACAGCGTCGAAGTCCTCTTCGGCGCGGATACGATACGTATACCATTCGGGGTAGAGCCTGGCTTTGGGGGTGAGATATTTCGTGATCATCATCTTTGTTGCGGCCTCGCGCAGCTGGGGCGAACTGCCGTAGATCGCTAACTGTTCGAGTTCTGGGACGCTCTTGGTGCGCAAGTCGACCCCGGCGACCACAGGGTTCTCGACGGTCGGCAGATTCCAACATCCGCTGATCACCTTGCCCTGTTTCGCTTCGTCTACGGCTTGACGGAGTTCTTTGAACCCCCGCTCTTGCTCGATCTTCCGGATGAGTGGGTCAAGCTCCGACAACGAGCGCCCGATGAAGAGATACGCGGCGACCAGGGTCCGCGCGGCAGCGAGGCGGAATTCGGGAAGAGCGTCGGTCGAGACCATCTCGATCAATCTGGGGATAGGCTTGGTGTCAGCAAGGGAGATCACAACCGCAAGACAAATCAGTCCCATCGTGAGGAGGCACGCTCTGCGATTCAGTCGCGTCACGGCAATCACCCCAGCTTCTGTTTGTGCAGAGATTGTAGCGCAAAGCGACGCAGCCAGCAAGCTTGACAAAAGCGGACTATTTTTGTATGCTTTTTTCGCCATCGGCCGATGCGCTCAGTATATCTATTAGGAGGAGGAGCCTTGTGAAAAGATCGGTGCTGCTCGCTGTTCTGGTGCTGGCTCAGATGGCGCTCGCTCAGCCCTCGGGCGAGTTCGTTATTTACTCTGGGCGGAGCGAACCGTTGATTGTCCCGGTCATCCGACTCTTTGAACAGCAGACGGGCGTCAAAGTGACGCTCCAAAGTGGGACGGCCACAGCGTTGGCGAACTTGGTGCTGCAGGAGCAGCCCAATCCCAGGGCTGACGTCTTCATCGCCAACGACGCGGGGACGCTGGAATTCCTCAAGCTCAAAGAGGCCCTTCAGCCCTATCTCTCCGAGCAGATCAGAAAGATTCCAGAGCAGTTTCGCGCCCGCGACGGCAGCTGGCTGGGCGTCTCAGGCCGCAGCCGCGTCATCATCTACAATACAAAGCTCATCAAGCCCGAAGAGCTGCCCACCTCTGTCTTTGAGTTGACTGATCCCAAGTGGAAGAACAAGATCGCCATGGCGACAACTCGCAACGAGTCCGTCGTCGCCTGGGTGACAGCACTGAGATTGACTAAGGGCGACGAGTTCACCAAAGAGTATCTCTTAAAGCTCAAAGCCAATGGGATCGCCACGCTCAACGGCCATACCGACGTGAGAAAGGCCGTAGGGCGCGGCGAGTTCTCGTTAGGGTTGGTCAATCACTATTATTATCACTTGGAGTTGCGTGACGGCTCGCCCGTGGGCGTGATCTATCCCGACCAGGGGCCGACTGATCTTGGGGTCTTGGTGAACGCTGCCGGCGCAGCGATCGTCAGGAACGCCAAGCACCTGCGTGAAGCTCAGCTCTTCTTAGACTTTCTCGCCTCCCCCCAAGCCCAGAAACTCTTTGCCGAGCTGAACTTCGAGTACCCCTTGCTGCCAGGAGTGCCCACGGCGCCGGGGGTGCGCCCGCTCGAGACTATCAAACTGATGCCCGTGCGCTTGGACGAGCTTGGAAAAGAACTCGAAAAGACGCTCAAGCTGTTAGACGAGGTCGGGTTAGGATAGATGTAAAGATGGCTCTTGCGAGGGCTCTCACACAACAAGTGCGGCGGGGTAGGACGTCACGTCGCGTCCTTCTGACTCTCGTGGGAGCTTCTATCGCCGGAGCGATGGCCCTTCCGTTGGGGGTGACGCTCTGGCGCGGCGTCAGTGCCGATCTGACGCTCTGGACGACGCTCTGGCACGCTCGGCTCCTCCCCTTGTTAGGGAACACGCTCGCGCTCGCCAGTGCCGTCACCATGGGCTCGCTCGTCCTGGGAGTGTTCTTGGCCTGGCTGATCGAGCGTACCGATCTTCCTGGGAGAAAGATCTTCGGCCCGCTGCTCACAGCGACACTTGTCATCCCATGCTATCTCATCGCGATCTGGCACGTCTCGTTTTGGGGGCCGGGAGGGCTGCTCGAACGCGCCCTCGAGACGCTCTTTGGCGTTTCTCTTGCAGTTCCGACGATCTACGGTTTTCTCGGCGCCTGGCTGATCTTAGTGATCGCGACCTATCCGTATGTGTATACGCTCGCGCGGGCGGCGCTGCGCTCGCTCGATCCCCAGCTCGAAGAGGCCGCCCGCTCCCTGGGTGCCCATCGCCTCAAGATATTTCTCAAGATCACCCTGCCCCTGCTCGCCCCAGCCCTCAGCGCGGGAGGGTTGCTCACGGCTGTCTATGTGCTCGCAGACTACGGCGTCGTCGCGGCGCTGCGCTACGAGACTTTTACTACGGCGATCTATAAGCAGTTAGCAGGGCGCTACGACCAAGCCCCCGCCGCCGTGCTCAGCACCGTGCTCATCCTGCTCACGGTGATTCTCTTAGTGATCCAGCAGCGTCTGTGGGGGCGGGGGCGCCATTACTATAAGGCGTCGCAGCGTGCACTCCCTCTGGTGCACTTGCGGGGTCGCTGGGTGGCGGTGGGCGTTGTGGGGCTTGTGCTCTTCTTGGGGTTGTTCCTGCCCGTGGGGGTCTCGCTCTATTGGTGGCTCGAGGGTCTGACACGCCCTCAGCCGACAGCAGCTCTGTGGGGAACCTCATGGGGCGATCTTGTGCGCTACGCAGGGAATAGCCTCTTCAGCGCGGCGGTTGCGGCAACTGTCGCGCTCGTGCTTGCGTGGCCTCTGGCGTATCGTGCCGTGCGGTATGAGGTACGCGGGCTCGCGCGGCTGGCCCAAGCGGGACAGGCCCTGCCGGGCGTGCTCATCGCTTTGGCGTTGGCGTTCCTGCTCCATCGGTTTGTGCCGTCGCTCTACTTCACCGTCTGGGCTCTGATTTTCGCTTATGTCATTCGGTTCTTCTCGCATGCCCTGCAGGCTGCCGAGGCGGGGCTTGCGCGGGTGCCGGTGCGCTTAGAAGAAGCCGCCCGGTCGTTGGGGCACTCGACGGGCAGCGTCTGGCGGCGCGTGACGCTGCCGCTGGTCGCACCGAGTCT
>JBBISQ010000074.1:0-8527 GCA_037441155.1 Candidatus Fraserbacteria bacterium | reverse complement strand
TTCACTTGCGCTGACTCAGTGCTTCAAGCCGCTCATGCAGCTTCTCCATAACCCAAAGACGAATTAAGGTGGTGTGCCCAATCCCCAAACGCTTGGCTATCTTTTGAATGGCGTGCAGCGCGTTCTCCGGCAGCCGAAAGTTGACTTGTACTAAAGGCGATGCTCTTCCCTCGCTTTGAACAGGCTCCGTCTCCTCCAGAAACTGAAGCGGATCGTGTTCCTCGAAGAACTGAGCGATCACTTCATCATCCTTGTGGCTGAGAGCTTGCACCGAGGGTCTCTCTTTCACTTTTGCACCCACCTTGTCGCCTTCCTTCCTCATATCGTTAAGCGATCCGGCTTTGATAGTAACGTCTCTGGCTCTCCGTCATCTCCCACGCGGTGATCATCACTCGCACCCAGCCCTTCCCCAAATCACGCACGAGGCAGAAGATATAGCGCCCACTCGCTGCGCGCCCGTAGACTTGGTAAAGGGCCTGTCCTCGGAACCGGCGCACTACGCGAGGATACACCTTCGATGTCAAAGCGTCATAAACCTCGATATCCGTCAGATGATGTTTGCGTTCGAGCTTGGCTGCCACACTATCTGAAATCAGCAGATGCTCGATACGCAACATCATTCGTAGCTATTATATATGCAATGTTATACCGACGCAAGTACTCTATCTTAGCAACCTCCAGGATAGCCGTGACGGATCGCGTGGTGCGTCGTGCATCGGCGTTGAAAGCGCTCAACTTCACGACCGTTGATGCGCTCCATATTGCTTGTGCTGAAGCCGGCCAGAGTGATTTGCTGCTAACAACCGATGATCGGTTTTTGTGCAAGGCGCGCAAGCATCGTAATATATTGAAGGTGCGCGTAGAGAATCCCATTCTCTGGCTGATGGAGGTGACTCAAGATGAAGCTGACAAGCCCGGCACACATTAGGAGTCGCGGGCTGGAGGCACTCGCGAAAGCTCTAGGGCTTGTGGGTATGGTGCGCTTCCTCCAGCAATTTGAGAGCGGCAGCGGCAACTATACCAGAGACCGTGAACAGTGGCTCGATAAGCTGACTATCGAAGAAGTCATTCGAAAGATCAAGAAAGTGCGAAAACCAGCAGCAAAATGAGGTCGTGCACGTGCGAGGCTTCAACGGCGAAGAGTACGTGAGCGCAGTGCGCAAGCTCGTTCTCTTCTTCCTTCACCCCCCTGTCCTCCAAAAGTTGCTTTTTGCAAGAGAAGCCGGTAACGTAATATAGAGTGAGATATCCCCAGGGGAGGTAATCGCTATGAGCAAACACTGGCGATTGGAAAAGCCACAAAACGACGTCAACAGAATTCCAACGTATGCCCCCGGAACCCCAGAACGCCAGCAGCTCTTGAAAGAGATCGAAGCCCTCAAGCGCACAACCGAAGAGATTCCTCTCATCATCAACGGCGAGCCGGTCAAGACCGGCCAGACCGTCGATGTCGTCTGCCCCCATGATCACAGAAAAGTCCTCGCGCGAGCCCACTTGGCCGGAGCTGCCGAGCTGTGCCACGCCATCGAGACAGCGCTAGAAGCTCATAAGAGCTGGTCAGCCCTCGACGGCTACGACCGCGCCGCGATCTTCTCCCGCGCTGCAGATCTCTTAGCCGGGCCAAAAAGAATCCAGAACATCGCGGCGATTATGCTCAACCACTCCAAGACGCCCTTCGAAGCCGAGATCGACTTAGCAGAATTAGTAGACTTCTGGCGGTTCAATGCATACTATATGCAGTTTCTCTACGAGCAGCAGCCCGATCAGATCTCCGGGGAGATCAATCGCTTCGACTGGCGCCCGTTAGAGGGCTTTGTGCTGGCCGTGCCGCCGTTTAATTTCTACTCTATCGGGGGGAATCTCCCCACCGCCCCGGCGCTCGTGGGCAACGTCGCCCTGTGGAAGCCCGCGCGCTCGGTCTTGCTCTCCAACTATCGCATCATGCAAATACTGCTAGAAGCTGGGCTTCCCAAGGGCGTGATCAACTTTGTGCCCTTCGAGAGCAAATACGCCGATGTCGTGCTCGCGCACCCGGATTTCGCCGGGCTGCATTTTACGGGCAGCTACGAGACGCTCATCCATCTTTGGAACGAGATCGGGAAGAACTTGCCCCGCTATAAGAACTTTCCGAGAATTGTGGGCGAGACCGGCGGGAAAGATTTTATCATTGTGCACCCGTCGGCTGATCTCGACGTCGTCGCCGCGAACACCATCCGTGGAGCGTTTGAATATCAAGGGCAGAAGTGCTCTGCGGCCTCGCGCATGTACGTCCCAGAGAGCCTGTGGCCCTCCCTGAAGCAGCGTTTTCTCACCGAGCTGCCCAAGCTCAAAGTCGGCCCCACTGACGATCTTTCGGTGTTTATGGGCGCGATCATCACCAAAGACGCGTTCGACAAGATCGTCTCGTACATCGAAGAAGCGAAGAAGAACCCACAGACGTATGAGATCGTCTTCGGCGGCGAGTATGACAGTGCGACGGGGTGGTTCGTCCAGCCCACGGTGATCGTCTCCAAAGACCCCAAGAGCAAGCTCATGACCGAAGAGATCTTCGGGCCGGTGCTAACTGTTTATATCTACCCCGATAACGAGTACGAGAAGACACTCAGGCTCTGTGACGAATCCACACAGTTTGCGCTGACCGGCTCGATCTTTGCGCGCGATCGCTCGGCGATTGTGCAGGCCGAGCACGCCTTGCGCTACGCTGCGGGCAATTTCTATATTAACGATAAACCCACGGGGGCTGTTGTGGGACGGCAACCCTTCGGCGGGGCGAGACATTCAGGGACGAACGATAAGGCCGGGTCGTGGGTGAATTTGGTGCGCTGGCTCAGCCCGCGAACTATAAAAGAGACGCTCGTGCCGCCGACGGATTGGCGCCGACCCTATATGGGATAAGACGGTTGCACGAAAGGGGGTAGTGTATGCACAAGTATGCTCTATTCGTGTTGGTGGCTCTCGGTCTTGTGCTCGGGAGCGCGACGGTGTGGGCCGTTGGGGAGCGGGCGGCCGCGCCGCTGCGCGACGCTGAGGGCAAAGTTGCGGGAGTAGCGCTCTTTGTGCAAGAAGCCCAAGGCGTGCGAATCTCCGTCACGGTGAAGGGATTATCGCCGGGCGAGCATGGGATTCACATCCACGCGGTGGGCGTGTGCGAGCCGCCCGATTTTCTCTCCGCCGGGCCGCACTTTAATTCCACAAGCAAGAAGCACGGGCTGAGCAACCCCGAAGGCCCACACGCCGGAGATCTGCCCAATCTCATCGTGGGCGAAGACGGCTCGGCTGTCTATGAGCACGTGACGGATCGCGTGACGCTCACGCCAGGGGAGCTATCGCTCTTCGACGAAGACGGCAGCACTCTGATTATTCACGCCGGCCCAGATGACCAAATCACCGATCCTGCGGGCAACAGCGGCGCGCGCCTGCTCTGTGGCGTCATAACGCCAATGAAGGGAGCGTCGCTGAAGATACCCAGCATGATGACGACTCTGCTGCTCGTCGCTGCAGCAGCCCTCGTCGTCTGGCTGCTACTTTTCAGAAGATAGACAGTCTGCTCGAGTGAGGGCGTGGGCTTTGTTGTGCGTCCAGAGCTTCTGGAATTCGCCTTCAAAAGCTTGGGCGAGCTCAGGGCTGTGTATCACTAAGAGATTCTCTTCGTTGCGCGTCTGTGCTGAAGTTGTCCAATTGTACGACCCGGTGATGACAAGAGCGCCGTCAACGACGGCGAACTTATGGTGCATGATCCCGCTGTCTGCATAGTGCTTGACAGCAACCCCCGCGCTCATGAGCAGACAGCCCTTGCTGCCCTTGCTCGGCTCGTCGTCGAGAAGCACTTTCAGCTCGATCCCGCGCGTAGCTATCTCGAGAAGAACGTCGGCGATCTCCGGGTCGGTGAGCTGATAGAGCGCGGCGTGCACGGACTGTTGGGCGCTCCGGAGCGTCTGAATGATAGCTTTTTCCGGCTCCGGGGAAGGGGCAAAGTAGACGCTGATGGGGGCGCTCGGAGCGCTGAAGCCCTGGGGCGCGGGCGCAAGCTGACGCTCTGTATTTGAGTACGAGCTGGCCAGCCACCCTAGGACGAAGCCCGCTGCGACGCCGATGAGCAGAATTGGGAAGAGCTTGCGCATGGTTCGATTGTAGCTCAAAAGTGTATGACGTGCTAGAAACGCCTTCCGTTGGCAGAGGGAGACTCGCCCCAGTATGATATGCGCACTATGAACGAGATCGCAACGTTTTCCATCGTCGCTTTTGATAGTGAGCTTGGAGAGTTCGGGATCGCGGTGCAATCAAGAGCATTCCGCGCTGGCGCAGTGGTACCCCACGCCAAGGCCAACGTCGGCGCGATTGCCACCCAAGCGCTGGGCAATCTCTCGTATGGGCCCAAGGGATTAGCGTTGTTGGAGCAGAGGCTGAGTGCCCATGACGTCTTACGGGAGTTGCTTGCCGAGGACGAGCTGCGCGAGCACCGCCAAGTCGCTATTCTCGACGCTCAGGGGCGGATCGCGCAGCACACGGGGAAGGAATGCCTGGAGTGGGCAGGGCACATTTGCGGGAAGAACTGGGCTGCGCAGGGCAATATTCTCGTAAGTAAAGAAGTCCTAGACGCGATGGGCGAGGCGTTTATGCGGACTGACGGCTTCTTAGGAGAGAAGCTGATGGCGGCGCTGCAAGCGGGGCAAGAGGCCGGGGGAGATCGTCGTGGGCAGCAGGCGGCGGGACTCTTGGTCGTGCGCCCCAACGCCTACTTTGACGGCCCTTTCGACAGATTGATAGACATTCGGGTGGACGATCACCCCCAGCCGATCCACGAACTCAAGAGGCTCCTAAAGATAGCGTTGCCGTCGGTATATCTTTTGAATACCCGACTCTTTCTTGAGCGGGGGCAGCCGGAGCGCGCCAAAGGACTTTTGGATCGGGCGCTGGGGGAGCAGCCAGAGCAGCCGATCTTACAATTAGCTCTTATTGGGTACTATGCGCACACGGGACAGAAAGCGCAAGCGTTGAGTGTGCTTCGCGCGCTGCTTGCGGGCGCGGGGATGGAGCGCGCAAGTTTTGTGCGCTATCTCCAGACGAACGCGCTCTTCCGGCCGTTGCACGGGGAGCATGAGTTTCAGAAGCTGATAAATGAGCACTCTACTGAGCGAAGATAAGCAGATCTGAGAATCCTGTTGGCAAGAGCTTCTCAAACTCGCTTTGGAGTACTTTCAGATATGTCCAGGGGGTTCCTGTTAGACGTGAGGCGTTCTCGCACCAAAGCCGCGCAGCACGGTCCTTGTGGGAGACATCTGGATCTTCACGACCCTTTGTCTCAATCAAATAGTGCGAGCCATCAGAGAGCACCGCTACAAAATCCGGCTCGTAATAACGCAAGTTCCCTACAGAATCAGTGTACTCTATTGAGAAACCAAATTGCTCCGGCAGTTTAGCAAACGCTAACACATCTTGAGCACTTTCGAGAAACTGAGCGAAACGCCTCTCGAACTCGTTATCGCAAGGCACCTTGTTGAAGACGGTCTTGCAAGCGCTCAGGGGCGCCCGTGAGTACGGGAAGGGTGGCGTCTCAGAGAGCTTCCGACCAGCGCGTATGAGCTTGGGTTCGAGCTCCTGCACGATCACAGCACGCAGCGCCTTCACAAACGTCTGTACCGTCACATACTGAGCGACGTTGCTGCTGATCGCTTTCAAGATTGCAGGGTCATCAAGGTTCACACGTTCACCGAACGCTTTCGTTTCTAGAAACTCCCGCACTTTTGGCACCAACGCTGCAAACTGCGAGGGCAGTTTTACGTCCTGAGCTATGCGCTTGGCATAATATGCGATTACCTCTTGAGACGTCTGAATCTCTGGAAGGGTATAGTCTCGCTCGATGACTTTTTCGAGAGTGAGGAGATCATAGCCCTCATAGTGAAATCTCTTGGCGTCTTCATCCCCGGCTTTACGCGGGAGCTTTGGGCATTCGAGCCTGGATACATCAAGCGCCGCTATCTCTTCGGTTAAGCTCTTCTTGCGCGTCAACATCGGGCTGAGCACGGGTATAGAGATATCTTTGTCGAGCTTGGCCGGATCGGGCATGATCGTGATGATCTCTAATTTGTCTTTCCCCACACGGAACGTCTCTAGTTCGAGCTCCTCTTCGCGCTCCAGCTGCTCGACAAAGTTGATGAAGGCGTTATTACCGATCACATCTACGCGCTCGATGTATCCCCCTCGCTGCGATCCTCGAAACATGAGTCTTAAACCGCGCCCGATGGTCTGCTCGGGCAAAATGTTCGCTTTGGCCGTGTAGGGGCGCAATCCCACCACGACCGTCACGTTCTGCACGTCCCAGCCCTCGCGCAGCATCAGCACGCTGACGATAGCATTCACAGGACTAGTCTCTTGATCTACTTGACGGGCAACCTCACGCGCTTTTTCCAAATCCTTCTTAGAGACTTCACCCGCACGGTCAGTGTGAATAATTAAAAGCTTGTCGCCGCCGAACTCTTCAGGGTATTTGGTTCTGAGATAGTCGCCCACGTCGTCGGCTTCAGCGGTGCTGTTCATCATGATAAAGAGAATAGGCTTCTTCCCCAATGGCTTGAGTTGCTCGCGATACTCCCGCCACCGCTCGACACCGGCCGTCAGATACGCTTGGTAGCGCGTGCTGGCAACATCAGAGCGGGCTTCTTGAATGTCCGTTGCAATACCCTTGATGGGTCGTTTGACGATGCGATCTAAAATCGCTTGTTTGAGCGGGTAGTCATAGACGGTCCACGTGAAGAGAGCTCCCTTCTGGAAGCGCGGGGTCGCAGAGAAATCGAGTTGCGCTGCCAAGCCCTTCTTGACAGATTCGTGCAGTCTGCGTATGAAGTCGTTCCATTTCAGCTCTTCATCATGGGTGTGATGAGCCTCGTCGTTGAGCACGAGCACCGGCCCGCCGCGAGCAATGATTCTCTTGTCAAAATCCTCGATTTGTATCTTCTCTGATGGCGGTTTTGAGCCGAGCATGTCGGCTATCGCTTCCGGCTCATCGCCTTCTCGTTCGTTGGGGCGCTCGTAGAATTGTTGAATGTTGGTGAGATAGAGCGCGCCCTGGGAACTGGCCCGCTCGCCCTCGCCGCGTAGATAGACCTCAAAATCCCAAAAGACTCGTAACTCCGGAGGAATGATGGGGTCGGCCAAAAAGATGCGCCCGTTGGCGAAATCTGTGCGCAGACGCTCGAAGACGATCACGTTGGGCGCGATCAGAAGAACAGTCTTGGCGTAGTCGTCGCGGCCCTCGGCGACGGCGTTAAAATACTGCCACGCGATCGCGAGCGCCATTACTTTGGTCTTGCCGCTGCCGGTAGCCATCTTGATGCAATAGCGGGCGAACTCATCGTATTGTAGTAATCGAAGCTCTTCAGAGACTGTTGAGAAGCGCTCCAGCAGATCTTTATGCCGTCGGACGCGGGCGACTTCATAGAGATAGATCAGCGTTTCAATGGCTTCGCGTTGGGCGTCATAGAAAGCGAAACGCTGCCCGTTGGGCAGGCGGTGGTCTGTCTTGAACCAATAATTGAGCAAGAGTTTTGTGGTGTCGGTGGCGCCCTTGTAGTTAGCGGCGCGCCATTCAGCCACGGCTTTGCGGATGGCCGGAACGCAGGGAGCGGTCTTGACGCGGGCTTCGAGTAGTTTCAGTTGGTCATCGGCGCTAAGTTTCCGGCGCGGCATATCGTTTACCTAAATGGCGGAATATCAGCAGGCAGCCCGACACGCATGAAGAAGCGGGCAAAAGCTTGAGAGAGATGCTCACGGTAAGGTGACCGCAGGCGTAATCTCTTAGGGCGTTGACGTGCTAGCTCCGTGAGAAGGTCAAAGGGCGTGCTGAAGACGGTGCGGAAGTCAACGATCTGAATCTCGTGCTCAAAGCCCTCCAAGTCACAGGCAGCCAACATGTGATAAGCAGGAACATTCCCACGCCGAATCTCTTCTTTCATCTTAGGCGGCTTGAAGCGGGCATCCATTGCCTCAAGCTCGGATAGGCTCCAATAAGGACAGACAAGAACTAGATCGAGCTTGCGCTGCACCAAGTCGCACGACTGGCTCATAACAATGACGTTATACACGCGCACTTGAGCAGCTATCGTGGGCAGTGGCTCAACGTTCACTTGAGGGCTTAAGGTCATGGGTGTTAAAACTACAGGACAGTTGGAGAAAAGATCACCTTGTTGGAGTTCCTCAGCAGTAATAATCTCATACCATTGGCTTCGGCTGGGCATCTTGAGTTCCCCACATTTTTTTAAATTTCAAGAAGCTCATTGGGCAGCGGCAAAGGTTTTGCCCGACCCAGATATTCTAACTCCAACGCGACTGTGAACTCCTTGACAGGGGGGAGCTGCACCCAGATGTCCTGCTCAATGTCAAGAGGAGAATCTCCTACTGGCTTTTTTCGCTTGGGCATCTTGGGCGTCTTCTTCACTTCTGTAGCCATGATTTCCATCTCCTTCAAGCTCCATTATACTATACTTTCACCCTGATCGTCTTCGTTGTGTCGTTGCCCAGAATATCTATC
>JBBISQ010000073.1:0-8534 GCA_037441155.1 Candidatus Fraserbacteria bacterium | reverse complement strand
CAAGCCGTGCGCAGCGGGATAAGCCCCCTGACGACGAGCCTGGTGCTCTTTGCGATCTTCGGCACGTTCTTTGGGGCGTTCTCGTTCCAAGAACCCTACTGGCCTATCGCATTGATCGTCTTGGGTGTGGTGCTGGTGGGGGTCTCGTGGTGGCGTTCCGGCTCGCATGATATGAGCTAGCCCGAGGTGGCGGAGGGAGGGGGACTCGAACCCCCAGGGCCTTGTGGGCCGTACCGGTTTTCGAGACCGGCTCCTTAGCCAATTCGGTCATCCCTCCACATAGGGCTTTTTTTGATTATAGCAGTCAGAGGGGATGACGTCAATCACAATCGGGGGGCTTTGACAAGACACCCAGTTTGTGGTAACGTTACCTGTGAAGTAACGGTATGGCAATCCGTAGCTGGAAACATAAGGGACTTCGAGAGCTGTTTGAGATAGGCAGGACACCAAAGATAGCAAAGCGTCATCAGAGAACCATCATTATGATCTTGGACTTGCTCGACAACATCAGCAGTATCAAGGACTGTAGAGGAGTCAAAGATTTTCACGAGCTGAAGGGGGACCGTGCTGGAACGTATTCGATGCGTGTGAGCAGTAATTATCGTATCACGTTCCAATGGGATGGCAAGGACGTGTATAACGTTGATTTTGAAGATTATCACTGAAGTGAGGAGGGATCACAATGGGCAAGAAGCGAGCGCCCACTACTCCCGGAGCGATCTTGCGAGAGTTATATCTAGCTCCACGAGGCATTAGCATTGCCACTTTTGCTAAGGCGGTGGGGTGCAGCCGCAAGCACATGAGCCAGATCATTCATGGCAAGGCCAGAATTGAGGCATCCTTAGCGGTACGCATAGGGGAGGTTCTGGGGACGAGCGCCGAGCTATGGCTGAACCTACAGAACAAATTGGACTTGTACCAAGCCGAACGGAAGCTGAAGAACTGGAAGCCCCGCAGTGTATTTCACGCCTGAGATCCCTCGGACTGGTACGCCCGGCTGGATTTGAACCAGCGACCTTCGGCTCCGGAGGCCGACGCTCTGATCCCCTGAGCTACGGGCGCAAGCTGTGCTCGACGTTCGCGTCGCCTGGGGCGACATAATAATTTTAGGGCGCTGCACCCCAGCGTGCAACTGGGCGGGCTACCGAGATCGGATCTGTACGAGTGACTCTAACGACAGGGGCTCCTGCGTGCCCTCGCTCGTGGCGACGATCGCATTCCCGGTGATCGTGAACGATCCGGCCTTGGCGCTGGCTATCACGGTGTAGCTGTGCTCCAGCGTCGCTCCCGCAGCGAGCCCAAGCTGCGCCGCTCTCAACTGCGATCCCTCAGCAAGCTGGAATCCTTCGGGCAGGCTCTCGCTGATCAGGGCGACTCTCAGATCGACCTTCGCCGTGAGCTTCACCGAGACCGTGAACTCCTGGCTGGGCTTTATGGGCGTGAGCACGGTGCGGCTAAACTCGATCAGATCGTTCTCGACCGTGTCGGTGTGCGGCTTGGGCTGAATCGGCGGTGAGAACAGCTCGCAACTAGCTACAGCCAAAGAGCTAAGGACGATAAGCCCCGTGAGCAAGTACGTTCGTAGATGCGTGTGCACTGTTGTAAGCTCCTCGTGAAATGACTCAGCAGCGCGCAGCGCTGCCCGTATAGTCCAGACGGAGTCTGGGGCGGAGGGGGTGGGATTCGAACCCACGGTAGAGGTTTTGCCCCTACAACGGATTAGCAATCCGTCCTCTTCGACCGCTTGAGTACCCCTCCGGATACTCTCAGCATCTTAGCAGAAAGAAGCCCATCGAGCAAGATGCGGAGGGAGAGGGATTCGAACCCCCGGCGCTTATCGCGCTACGGTTTTCAAGACCGTCGCCTTCGTCCGCTCGGCCATCCCTCCACTCGTTCTTAATTATATCAGATGCGGTTGACGCGCGAAAGCAGCCGACCTACAATAGGGAGCAATGACGATGGCCCGGCGGACCTTCACAGCACTTGTGGCTTTGGCGGCACTGGCCTTGAGCCTGCCCGCTTTGCTCTTGTTCAGTCACCGCATGGCCCAAGAACGCGAGCGCGAGTTTCTCCAGCGCAGCGAGTGGATGGCTCGAAACTTCGCCGACCAAGTCTGGCTCCAGCTCCGCACGCTCTCCCCACACGACCGAGAGAGGCTGCGTGCTCTCTTCAGCACCATGGTGGACGAGTTCGTCGTCATGGACCCGGTGATCTACGCCCAGATCGTGCTCGATGGCGAGCTGATCGCGCAGCACCATCACTTGGGGGACATCCCGATAGAGCGCGTGTTGGCCTTGCCGGAGGGGGCAGTGCCTGCTCATCGGGTCGAGCGCAGACAGTTGGAGAACGGTTTGGAGTATCTGGACCTATGGCGCAGGATTGAGCCCGAACTACCTGAAGAGCTCGTGACAAGTTATGTTCGGCTCGGCGTCTCCCTGGCGCCGCTGAGAGAGACGATCCTAGAGATGCGGCAATTGGCGCTGATATGGGCGGCGGGCTTTGCCGGCGTGATGAGCTTGTTGGCCTACTGGCTCTGGCCGTGGTGGGCCAAGCAAGTTCGGAGTAGTGTAGAGCGGGGAACACAGAGCGGAGAACTCTCTTTGGGGCACCTTGTTATTGACGATCAGGCCAAGGAAGTCCGTCTCAACGGGGCGACGCTCCCCTTGACCCCACGGGAGTACGCCCTCATAAGACTCTTAGCTTCTGAGCCGGGGAGGGTCTTTTCTGCGCAAGAGATCATCGAGCAGGCGTGGGGCACAGAGCGATTCGTCTCCAGCGAGGACGTCAAGAAATATATCTATCTGCTGCGGCAGAAGCTCGAGCGCGATCCCCAGAATCCCACAGTGATTATCACGGTGCGCGGGTTTGGGTACAAACTCGTGCCGCCTGCTCCCTAGACGCTTCTGATCGAGCGTTTGACCTTCGCAGCACCCAGCGAGCACCGTCGAGGCATCGCGCTGGCTCCATCCTTCTATTCACGCGATACCTGCGCGAGGCTATAGTTTCAGCGTGACGAGGTGAGCGCAGGCATGAAGGTCTTACAATCTGTCGCCGTTGGTGCTCTTCTTCTCGCGCTATCGCTTGGGAGGGCCGAGAGTTCCTCGCAGCCGCCTGCGGAGCTTTTCGCAGTAGCCGATCAGACGGTCGAGCTGACCCAGCTGGCCCTGCAACACGTGTCGTTCTCGTTCTTTGCACTCACGGTTCGGGACGCCCACTGGCACGCCCAGAGCGCCATCAACATCTTAGAGGGGCCATCATCCCCACGCTATGACCCCAAGTACGGTACCCAGACGACGACCCCCGGCGCGATCGCCCAAGCCAAGGAGCTGGTCGAGCGTCTCCAGCAGTCGGAGTTCGCCAGCGATCTCGAAGCCGCGGGCAATCACGTGGTGGTCTTTCTCAGTGCCGCCGACGAGAAGATCGTGGGCGGGCGGGCGAGCCAGAACATCGCGCAGATCCGTGCCCAGGTGCAATTGGGGCTGGGGTTCCTCAAAGCTGCTCTGGGATGTGCCGACGACCCGCTCTCTATCGGGGGCGTGAGAGCTATCCAAGAGTACTTACGGAAGCGACGCTGAAGCGTCTAGCCCCCTCACCCCTTGCTCCCCTCTCCCTCCCAGGGGAGAGGGGCTGGGGGTGAGGGTGGGTGAGGGAGGTGAGACAGCAGTTCGAAAGTTCGCAAGTTCTGAATCTTATTCTGAATCTGAAGGAGGCGTAGAACCATGAGCCAATTCGCGAAATTCGCCCTGCTCGTAACGTTGGGGCTGATGATAATGATAGAAGTGGGCCCACGCGTTGTGGGCCAAGGCGGAACGGTCAGCGTCAGCATTGTAGACTTCGCGTTCAATCCCAAGACGATCACTATTCCCGTGGGCACGACGGTGCGCTGGACCAATACGGGGAATGCCCCCCACACGGTGACCAGCACGAGCAGCCCTAGGGCCTTCGATTCCGGCACGCTCAACTCCGGCGACACTTTTCAGCACACGTTCACGACAGCGGGGCAGTTCCCCTATCACTGCTCGATTCATCCCTCGATGACCGGGACGGTCATCGTCCAAGCAGCCCAAGAAGTGCAAGAGTTCGCGCTGATCCACAGCCTTGCTCAGAGCAAGACCTTCCCGGAGCTCATTACAGTGAGCAAGGGCCTCACAGTGCGGCTCTTCAACATCGCGTTAGACGGGGTGCACCCCTCGGTGGCCATCAGCTCCGATGAAGATGGGAAGAACCCAGTCTTTGGTGTCAAGCCCTTCTCTGTTGAGCCGGGGAAGCTGACGACGATCGAGTTCACTCCTGACAGAGCCGGGACGTTCTTCATCACCCACAAGCCCCACGGGCACACCATCGTGGGCAAGCTGGTCGTCAAGGAGTAGGGAGGAAGACCCCGATGAGCAAGAGTCTTCTCAGTCTGCTCGCAGGAGCGGCGCTGGTGCTGAGCGGCTGCGATCTGTTCCAGCCGGCGCCGACCGTCCAAGAGATCTCAGTGGTGCTCAGGGATTTTCAGATCGTCCCGGCTCGCATGACGATCAAAGCCGGCACAGTTCGATTCGTCGTCAAGAACCAAGGGACGATAGCCCATGGGTTTGAGATCGAGGGCCAAGGCATAGAAGAGGAGATCGAGCCGTTTGCGCCGGGGCGGACTCAGACCCTCGAGCTGGAGCTGACCCCCGGCACCTATGAGGTCTACTGCCAAGTCCCAGGGCACAAGGAGCTGGGCATGACGGGTGAACTCGTTGTCAAACCCTAAGCACACCCAGAGACAAAGAGAGAGAGGTGAATCACTATGCTCAAGAGAACACCGTGGGTGGTGGTAGGTGGTATGGCACTGTTCGTCGTGCTGGCTGTCTATGGGCAGTATGGCCCGCCAGAGCCGCCCCAGCCGCCGCAACCGCCGACCCCACAACAGCAGCCAGGAGTGACCGTCCTGACGGCGACGCTGACGGTGGCCCAAGAGGTACCGTTGCCTAATCCGGCAACTCCTCCGACTGCACGGGGTGCGGCGGTGCTGCTCTTCGACCCTCAGACGAACACCCTGCACTTCTCGCTCGCCTATGCAGGGCTGAGCGGCGCAGCGGTGGCTGCCCACTTTCACAATGGGGGCGTCGGAACTGCTGGCCCCGTCGTCCAGACGGTCTGCGGGCCGCAGCCCCAGAACCCGGTACTGGGAGCTTGCCCCGCTCAAAACAGCGGCTTCCTGACGGGGACGTGGACGGTGCCCGCTACTCTCGCCCAAGCGTTACTCACCGGCGGGCTCTATCTGAACGTGCACACCCAACTCAACCCCGCAGGCGAGATCCGCGGGCAGATCAATCTGCCGTAAGCCCCCAGCTCTCACCCTCACCCCCAACCCCTCTCCCCTCGGAGGGAGAGGGGAGCAAGGGGTGAGGGAAATATTTGACAAACTCCCCCTCGTCAGTTATCTTACTCCCAGGTGATATCTGTTTATGCAATATGTGTGGATTGTTTTAGCCGCGGCCGTGGTCGTGCTCGGTTTGGTTCTGGTCCTGAGCGAGCAGCCGTCAGCGATGGTCGAGCAGCAGGTCAAGCTCATGCTCACCGAGTGGAAGATCACCCCAAATCCCATCGAGCTGGTCGCCGGCCCGACACGCCTGGTCGTCTTCAACATGGGATCCCAAGCCCATGCCCTCGCTATTATGACTATGGACCGCAAGGTGCTCTATCAGCTCGATCCCATGCCCGCCGGAAACGTCCGCACGTTTCTGATAAAGCTGGACCGCGGGGAATTCGTGCTCTTTGATTCTCTCAACTGTCGCGATCCCATCCGGGGAAGCTGCGAGAAGAAGACCATGGTCAGCACGATCATCGTGCGGTAGAGTCTATGTTCACCGGCGTAGATTATTTCAATATCGAAGAGCTTCTCACAGAAGAGCAGAAGCTCATCCGCACCACCGTGCGGCAGTTTGTCAACGAAGAGGTGCTCCCCATCATCAAAGAAGCGTTCGAAGCGGGGCACTTCCCCACAGAGCTGATCCCCAAGATCGCTCAGTTGGGGCTCCTGGGAGCAACACTGAAAGAGTACGGCGGCGCGGGGATCGACTCTATCTCGTATGGGCTCGCCATGCAGGAGCTGGAGCGCGGCGATACTGCGATTCGCAGCTTCTGTTCTGTTCAGAATGGGTTAGTCATCTATCCCATCTATACGTTTGGGAGCCCCGAACAGAAGGAGCGGTGGCTGCCCAAGCTCATCCAGGGGCAAGCCGTGGGGTGCTTCGGCTTGACCGAACCCGAACACGGCAGCGACCCCAGCGCCATGGACACGGTCGCCGAGCGGGATGGGAATTATTTTGTTCTCAACGGGACCAAGGCGTGGATCACCAACGCGACGCTCGCCGACGTCGCTCTCGTCTGGGCCAAGCTCGACGGGGTGATTCGGGGCTTCTTAGTCGAGAGGGGCACCGAGGGGTTTTCGACAGCCAAGATCGAGCACAAGATGTCGGCGCGGGCCTCTGACACCGGCGAGCTCTATCTGAATAACTGCCGCATCCCCAAAGAGAACATTCTGCCAGGGGTGGAGGGGCTGAAGGGCCCACTGATGTGTCTCAACCAAGGGCGTTATGCGATTGCGTGGGGAGCTGTGGGGGCAGCGATGGCCTGCTACGACGAGGTCGTCGAGTATGCGAAACAGAGAGTTCAGTTCGATAGACCCATCGCGTCCTTTCAGTTGGTGCAAGAGAAGCTCGCGGAGATGCTGACGGAGATCACAAAAGCTCAGCTGCTCTGCTATCGGCTGGGGCAACTCAAAGAGTCAGGCAAGGTGAAGCCGGCCCAAATTTCTTTGGCCAAGCGCAACAACGTGGCGATGGCCCTCACGATTGCCCGTATGGCCCGAGATCTCTTGGGAGCCAACGGGATCACCTTAGATTATCAATCTATCCGGCACATGCTCAATCTGGAGAGCGTCTATACGCTTGAGGGCACGCATCACATTCAGACGCTGATTCTGGGGCAGGAGATTACGGGGATCGGGGCGTTCAAGTAGCATTTACCGCAAGAAGTGCAAGAACATCCCGGCGGCGACCATCGTGCCGATCACCCCGGCAATGTTGGGCCCCATCGCGTGCATGAGCAGGAAATTTCTTGGGTTGGCTTGCTGCCCTAAGACCTGGACGACCCGGGCCGACATGGGCACCGCCGAAACCCCCGCCGCGCCGATCATCGGGTTGATCTTCTCCTTCGAGAAGAGATTCATCACCTTGCCCATCACCACCCCAAACGCGGTCGCCGTCGCAAAAGCAATAATCCCCAAGAAGAAGACCAGAACCGTCTGGGGCCGCAGGAAGTTATCCGCGGTCATCGAGCCGCCAATAGAGATCCCCAACAGAATCACTAAGATATCCATAAACGCCTCCGAAGCCGTCTTGGAGAGCCTCTCGGTCACCCCGCACTCCCGCAAGAGATTGCCGAACATGAAGCAGCCCACCAACGGCGCGGACAGCGGCACCAGCCAGATGATCAGCGTCGTTGCGATCAGCGGGAAGAGAATCTTCTCGCGTTGCGAGACCTCGCGCAACTGGGGCTTCATGGAGATCGCTCGCTCGCTCTTCGTCGTGAGGGCTTTGATCACCGGGGGCTGGATGAGCGGCACCAGGGCCATATACGAATAGGCCGCCGGGGCGGTCGCCGTGAGCAGGTGCGGGGCCAACTTGGTCGTGAGATAGACGGTCGTCGGCCCGTCCGCTCCCCCGATGATCCCGATGCTCGCCGCCTCGGGGATCGTAAAGCCCACAAGCAGCGCGGTGAAGAAGACAAAATAGACGCCAAACTGCGCTGCGGCCCCCAAAAGAAGCGTCTTGGGATTGGCGATCAGGGGGCCGAAATCGGTCAACGCCCCCAGCCCAATGAAGATCAGCAGGGGCAGGACTTCGGTGAGAATGCCCACGCGGAAGACCTGAGCAAAGAGCCCAGTTGGGTCGGCAAAGAGCGGGGGAAAGAGATTGACCACCATCATGCAGAAGCCGACGGGGACGAGAATGAGGGGCTCCCATCTCTTGGCTATCCCCAGAGAGACAAAGAGAGCCCCGATGAGAAAGGCAACGATATAGCTTCCGGGAAAGGGCCCCCCCGTGAGAAAGCTGAAGAACCCCTCACCGATGATCATCGGCGTTCCCACTTCAGGATGATCGTGCTTGCGGCCCACAGCAGGGCAGCGAGGAGTCCTAAGACCAGAAAGACGACCCCAAAGCCCGCGAGGGCGATCTCGGCTACGTATCCCCACTCGATCATAATCAATATTCGATGATGGCTAGGAGGTCGCTGGCCTTGACGGCTTGGCCTGGGGCGATGCGGATCTCTGTGACTGTGCCCGAGACCGGGGCGAGGATCGAGTTCTCCATCTTCAGCGACTCGATAGTGCAGATGGTGTCTCCTTCGTTGACCCTCTCGCCGACTTTGACGTGGACGTGGATGATCTTGCCCGCGAGCGGGGCTTCGATGATCTCTTGAGCCATTTTTTTGTGCTCCCTTCGACGATCGTTAAACGAGATTTAGTTTAATGAAAATCGAGTTTCATAGCAACT
>JBBISQ010000072.1:0-8552 GCA_037441155.1 Candidatus Fraserbacteria bacterium | reverse complement strand
CTGAGCTTGCCCAGTTCGCTCGAGAAGAGCAGATTGACTTGACCGTCGTCGGCCCCGAAGCCCCCATCGTCGCGGGGATTCGCGACCTCTTCGAGAGAGAGAATCTCAAGATCGTCGCGCCCACACAGAAAGCGTCGTTCTTAGAAGGCAGCAAGGTCCAAGCAAAAGCATTTATGCACAGACATAACATTCCCACGGCGCAACACGCCAGCTTCGATAACTTCGAACAAGCCCTCGCGTTCGCCCGCACTCGAGAAGCCCCACTGGTCATCAAGGCTGACGGGCTCGCCGCCGGTAAGGGCGTCGCCATCGCGCAAACTCACCAAGAGGCCGAAAAGACACTGCGCGATTTTATGGTCGGTGGTCGCTTCGGCGAGTCTTCCAAGCGCGTCGTCATCGAAGAATTTTTAGCTGGAAGAGAGTTCTCGCTCTTCGTCGCTTCTGATGGGGGTTCTTGGAAGCTCTTGGGCACAGCCCAAGACTATAAAAAGCTGCTCGACGGCGACCGCGGCCCCAATACCGGGGGCATGGGCTCGATCTCGCCCGTGCCCTGGCTCACCGAAGAGATGCTCGACGAGACCGTGAAAAGAATCGTCGCGCCGACGTTTGCAGCCCTGCGCACCGAGAATCTGAGCTACGAAGGAATTTTGTATTTCGGCCTGATCTGGACGGAGCGCGGCCCTTGCGTCTTAGAATACAATGTGCGCTTTGGCGACCCAGAGGCCCAAGTGCTTATCCCCAGATTCGACTTCGATCTGCTCGAGCTCTATCTTGCTATTGTCGAGCATCAGCTCGAGCGATTCGAGATGAAGCTCAAGCCCATCAGTGCTGTCTGTGTGGTCTCGGCCTCGGGAGGGTATCCGGAGCACTACAAGAAGGGCTTTGCCATCGAAGGGCTGGATAAGCTCCATGACCCCAATTTGAGGGTCTTTCACGCGGGCACAGCGCTGAAGAACGGACAGATAGTGACGTCCGGCGGGCGGGTGCTCAACGTCGTCGGCCTGGGGCAGTCCCTCCCTGAAGCGCGCACACGCGCATATGAAGCTATAAAACAGATCAGCTTTCAGAGGATGCACTATCGCCGGGATATTGCAGCCTGACGCGCCCTCTCGATATAATCAGATCACTATGGCCGAGATCGAACTGAAAAGAATCTCTGAATATATCTGGGAGATCCCTCAGACGGGCGGGATGCGCGTCCCGGCAAGAATCTTCGCCAGCGAAAAGCTTCTCGAAAAGATCAAAGAAGACGAGACGCTCATCCAAGCCCGCAATATGACCCATCTCCCCGGTGTGCACAGCCCCGTCTGCGTCTTGCCCGACGCACATCAGGGCTACGGCTTTCCCGTGGGAGGGGTCGCGGCCCTCGACGCCGACAAGGGCGTGATCTCCCCTGGGGCCATTGGATATGACATCAACTGCATCGCTGGAGACTCGTTGGTACTCTGCAAAAACGGCTACTATCGCCCCATCGCTGATATGGAATCAGACTGGACAAAAGCTGAACTGCTTTGTCAAGATTTCTCCAAGCTAGAGAGAGCATACACACGGCCGATCTACTTCCTCAAACGTAGGTCAAAAACGACTGTGTACCGCGTTGTCACACAAGCCGGCGATAAAATCGTCGCGACAGCGGACCACCCCTTTTGGACCCCAAAGGGGATGGTCGAGTTAGCTTCTCTGAAGCGGGGCGACCGAGTCGCGCTCTATCCGTTCCAGGGCGTACCGTATGAAAGACCGTGCGATGACATCATTATCACCGAAGAGCAGATGCGCACCCTCTGTAAACAATTCGGCAAAGGAACCAACGGTAACGCCCAAGCGCAGATCATGAATCGCTTAAAAGAACGCGATCTTCTGCCATTGCGCTTCAGTTCGCCCCAGTTGCCCATCTTGCTGAAGCTCTTGGGCTTCATCTTCGGAGACGGTGCAATCTCTTTCGGTAAGCGGTCCCGCAAGGCGCAAATCTCCTTCTATGGCAAGCCAGAAGACTTAGAAGAGATTCGGGCCGATCTGATCTCGATTGGCTATCGGCCCAACCAGCTCTATATTCGAGATCGCTCCCATCGCATTCAAACAACTTATAAAGAATACCGCTTCCCACACCGCGAGACGAGCTTCCTGCTCCCCAGCACGAGCCTGGCCCTCCTGTTGGTAGCCCTTGGCGCCCCTTATGGGAGCAAAGCATGCCAAGATTACCGCGTCCCGGGTTGGCTTTTTAAGGCTCCGCTCTGGCAGAAGCGCCTCTTCTTAGCTGCCTTCTTTGGAGCTGAGCTGAGCAAGCCCCAGACGCTCGCGGGCCACGGGTACAACTTCTACATGCCGACCATCTCGCTCAACAAGCACGAGGGCTTCGTCGAGAGCGGCCGGGCCTTCCTTAAAGATATAAGCAAGCTGTTGCGCGGGTTCGGTGTCAAGACGCAGAGGATCAGCGAGCGTCCAGAGCAGTTGAACCGAGACGATACACGCTCGTACCGTTTGCGCTTGATCTTGTCCTCTCGTGCAGAAAGTTTGATCAATCTCTGGAGCCGAGTTGGATTTGAATACAACCAAGAACGCCGTGCTCTGGCGAACGCCGCCGTACAATACCTCAAGCTCAAACAGCGCCATCTGGGAGCACGCGAGCAGGCTGCCCAGCTCGTGGACGAGCTTGCAGCGGTCGGCGCACGTCCACAAGCGATTCGCGCCGCGCTGATGGACCATCCCGTCAACGGACGCTTTATCGAACGCTCGCTCTACAGCGAACGGGCGACAGGGCCACGCGTCGCTCAAGATTTCCCAACTTTTGAAGAGTATCTGCAGGAAGCCGCTGTGGACCAGAGCGGCATGGTCTGGGATGCCATTGAGCAGATCGAGCCCATCGAAGATTTTGACGACTACGTTTACGATTTCACCGTGGATCATGCGGATCACAACTTCATCGCCAACAGCTTTGTCATCTCCAACTGCGGCGTGCGCGTCTGCAAGACGAATCTCACCTACGACGACCTGAAGGGCAAAGAGCAGCTCCTAGTAGACACGCTCTTCAGCCAGATTCCCACGGGGATCGGCGAGGGCTCTATAGTCGGAAAACTCTCCAAAGACGAGCTCGATAAAGTTGCGGTGCAGGGGGTGCAATGGGCGCTGCGCCACGGCTACGCCGTCGAAGACGACTTAGAGCATTGTGAAGACAACGGCGTCCGCCCCGGCGCCGACCCCGACGCCGTCTCGAACGAAGCCAAAGAGCGCGCCCAAAGACAATTGGGCTCGCTGGGATCGGGGAATCACTTCTTAGAAGTGCAGCGCGTCGCCGAGATCTTCGACGAAAGAATCGCTCAAGAATTTGGGCTGTTCGCAGATCAGATCGTGGTCATGATCCACTGTGGCAGCCGCGGCTACGGGCACCAGATCTGCACCGATTATCTCAGATTGATCGAGAGAGAGCACCGCGATCTCTTGAATGCGTTGCCCGACAGACAACTCGCCTGTGCGCCGGTGCACAGCAAATTAGCTCAAGACTATTATGCTGCGATGAACTGCGCGATCAATTTCGCGTGGTGCAACCGACAGATAATTATGCACAAAGCCCGAGAGTGCTTTGAACAGGTTTTTCGGGCGAGCTGGCGCGAGCTGGGGATGCACTTGCTCTACGACGTCGCGCACAACATTGGCAAGCGCGAGACGCACCGCATCAATGGGCGTGAGGTTGACGTCTATGTCCACCGCAAGGGGGCGACGCGGGCCTTCCCGCCGGGGCGGCCTGAGGTCCCGCAAGCATTTCGGAGCGTGGGACAGCCCATCATCATTCCGGGTTCGATGGGCACGGGCGGCTATATCTTAGTGGGCACCGAGGTCGCGATGCGCGAGACGTTTGGGAGCACGGCGCACGGGGCGGGGCGCGTCATGAGCCGTGCCAAAGCGACCAAGCACTATCGAGCTGACAATCTCATCAGCGAGCTGAGAGAGCGCGGGATTTATGTGCGCGGGCAGAGCCGAGCAACCATTGCTGAAGAAGCTCCCGGTGCTTACAAAGACTTAGATGAAGTCGTGAGGGTCTCGCACGAGGTGGGGATCGGGCGCAAGGTCGCCAAGCTCGTGCCGATCTGTAATATCAAGGGCTGAAAAAAGAAAACACAAGGGCACCGAGAAGCGCTCCCGGTGCCCTCGCCAACGTGTCCAAGTTCTCTTACTTCTTCTCCAACAACCAGGTCCTCAAAATAGCCGAGGCGTCGATCTCCGCGCCGCTGATGTTCTTCCGCGTGGCGATAATGTTCTGCAGCTTATTGAGCCACAAGGGCACGAGCGGCACGTCGCGCGCCACTAGCTGTTGAATCTGCTTGTAGATCGCCATGCGCTCGGCGTACTGCTCGGGCTTGACCAAGCTGCGGGCCTTATCGAAGAGCGCCTTGTACTCCGGGAAGGCCGGGTGCTTGTTGAGGAACGTCCCTAGCCCTTCGGGGTCATCCACCAGCCACGGCCCAAGGAAGTTATCCGGGTCGATGAAATCCGGGAACCACCCAAGCGCGAAAAAGTCCATCTGCCCCGCGCCCAGGCGCTGGAAGAACGTCACGCGCTCCAGAATCTCGATCTCGACCCGGAAGATCCCCGTCTCCTCCAGGGCGCGGGCCACAATCAGTGCCACGTCGCGCTCGGTGTCACCGTAGCGCGTCGTCGCCGTGAACTTAATGCGCAACGGCGGATTCAGCCCCTTCTCTTTGAGATACTCTTCGAGAAGTTTCTTGGCTTCGGCGACGTTGCGATCGGGCATCGCTTTGATATAAGCATCCTTGAAGCCCGGCGGCACCATGCTGTAGAGCGGGTCATTGATCCCCAAGAAGACTTGCTTCACGATCTTATCGCGGTCAACAGCAAGGGCGATCGCCTTGCGCACGCGCACGTCGTCAAACGGTGGCCGGGTCACATTGATGACCAAGTAGCGAATGTTGAGGCTCTCCCCGCGAATGACGTTGACGTTGGGGTCTTTCTCTAGCGCCAGAACGTCTTCTGGATTGAGCGTATGGAACGCGATGTCAATGTTGCCCGCGCGCAAGGCGGCAGCCAACTGGGGCGCTGCGCCCTCGGGGAAGAACTGGGTGATGATTCGAGGCGTCTTAGGGAACTCACTCTTGTTCCAATACTCCGGGAAGGATTCGTAGACGGTCTGCTTATCCGGGTCCCAGCGGGAGAGCTTGTAGCGCCCCGTGCCGGCGTACTGCCCGCTGGCAATCTTGTCTCCTGGAGTGGACTTGGGGCTCATGATGAACGCGCAGGCGCAGCCAGCCAAGCGCGCCAAGAACGTCGCGTCAGGCCCCTTGGTCACGATCTTCACCGTGGAGTCGTCGACCTTTTCGACGCTCACCACGTCGTACATCAGGGCTTCCCACGCGCCGTTGGGCCCATTGAGCTTCTTGGCTCGGTTGAGCGAGAAGACGACCGCATCGGCGTTGAAGTCCGCGCCATCCCAGAACTTCACGCCCTTGCGCAGCTTGAACGTGTACTCCTTCCCATCCGGAGAGACCGAGATGCTCTCGGCAAGATGGGGGACGACTTTGGCCGTGCCGCGCTCGAAGTCTACCAATCCCTCAGAAGTGTTCTGGAAGACGTGCCAGGTCCAGTAGTCATACGAATCTGCGACGTCCAGGGTGGTGATGCCGTCCGTCGTCCCGATGATGATCGTGTTCTGCTGCGTAGACGCAGGAACGGTGAGGAACGCTAACGCGCCGAGCAGAAAACCTAAAACGATGAACCGTGCTTTCATAGATTTTTACCTCCTCCTTGGAGTTTTGGCGATAAGAGTCTGTCTGTGCCGTGCTGATGAGTCGATCACCTCCTTTTCGGACAAGTTTATTATAGCCCAGTCGAACTCAAAAGGGAAGTACCCCCCTACAGTCGTTGTCGTCGTCTGGGATTCAAAAGGTCGTTCAGCCCCTCGCCGATCAACCCAAACCCTAAAGAGACGAGCATGATCATCAACCCCGGAAAAGTAATGAGCCACCAATGGCCCCCCTGCAAGAACTTTTGCCCTTTATTGATATCAATGCCCCAGTCAGCTGCCGCCAGATCATTGGGGTCGAGGGTGGGCGACAGCCCCAAACCCAAATACGACAGCCCCGCTTCGGTCAAGATCGCATCAGCGATATTGAACGGGATAATAGCCAAGACAGACGTGATCGTATTGGGGGCGATATGGCGCATAAGAATGCGCCAGTGCGACGCTCCCACCGAGTGCGCCGCGGCAACGAACTCCTCCTCGCGCACCTGCAGCACCTGCCCCCGCACCACACGGTAGTACGTCGGGATATAGACCAAGAAGATTGCTAGGATCATATTGAGAATACCGGGGCCGAGCATTGCGACAATAGCGATGGCTAGAATCAGGGACGGAAAAGAATAGATCGCATCCATGCAGAGCGAGAGCACCCGATCCAAATACCCCCCAAAATACCCAGAAACCCAGCCGAGCATGACGCCCACCAAGAGCGACAACAACGCCGAAACGAACGCCACGAGCAAGGGCACCCGCCCGCCGTAGATCACGCGGCTGAGCATATCTTGCTCGATATTGTCCGTTCCCATCGGGTGCTCCCAGCTGGGCGGCAGCAACCGTTGACCCTCGAGGGCTTCCGTCGGGCTGTGCGGCGCAAGCCACGGCGCCAAGATCGTCATACCCACAATCGCCCCAACGATGACTATCCCCATCACCAGCAGCCGGTTTCTCCGTATGTAGCGCATAGTATTAATAGCGCACCCGCGGATCCAAGCGCGAGTAGAACAAGTCAACGAGTAAATTGACCGTCGAGATAAACAGCGTGATGAAGATGACCGTTCCCTGAATAGCTGGGTAGTCCCGCGCGTTGATCGCTCGCAAGAGATACTGAGCCAATCCCGGCCAGTTGAAGACCGTCTCGGTCAAGATCGCTCCCCCAAGCAAGAGCGCAAACTGCAAGCCAATGACCGTCACAATGGGGATCATCGCGTTGCGCAGGGCGTGATGAACGATCACACGCCCCTCAGGCAATCCCTTGGAGCGCGCGGTCTTCACATACTCTTTGTCCAAGACCTCGAGCATATTGGCCCGACTGATCCGCCCCACAACCCCTGACAGCACCAGCCCCAACGTGATCGCCGGCAGGGCCAAATGCTGCAGCACTTTCACAAAGAGCCCCAGATCAGCGCGCAGCAGACTGTCAATCAAATATAACCCTGTGATCGGCTCAAACGAGAGCCCCGTGATGGGGTCGAGCCGCCCCCCAACGGGAAAGATCTTGAGCCAGACAGCAAAAACGATCTGCAAGATCAAGCCCAGCCAAAAGATCGGCATAGCGAACGCAATGACATTGAAGAGCCGCATCCCGTGGTCGAGCGGCCGATCAGTGTATACAGCAGCTCCCACCCCTGTCAGCAACCCGATTAACACAGCGATGACCATCGCTGCCAGAGCCAGCTCCAACGTCGCTGGGACTTGAGCGAGAATCTCTTGCAGCACCGGCTTGTTGGTGCGCATCGAGATGCCAAAATCCAACCGCGCAATCCCCGCGACATAGTCAGCATATTGAGCGAGCAGGGGTTTGTTCAGCCCTAATTGCTCTTGGCACCGCTGAATATCTTCAGAACGCCCGCGCCCTCCGTAGACGACAATGCAGACATCGCCGGGCATGATTCGTAAGACCACAAAAACCGCGCTCAACAAGATAAAGACCATGGGAACAGTTAAAGCCAAGCGTGTGACAGTGTACTGCCAAAAACTCATCAACGATCAGCCCTTCCAGTTTTGACAGCTTTCAGCTTATCAGTTTATCAGTTTTGAACTGGAAACTGCAAACTGAAAAACTCTGCACTGTACTCGGGCGAGCGTAACGCGCGCTACTGCTGGCTCTTGCCTTTGGCCCTTGACTGTACTATAATAAGCCATCTTGAGAACGGCAGGAGGTGGCAACGGTGATCATCATTGATCCGGTGTTGGTGCTGCTCTTTGCGTTCTGGCTAGTGTTTCTTACGGCGCTCATCGTCTTCTTGGCCGGCTCCGGCAGCTAAGGAGGAATCGTGCGCACGATAGGGCTCACTCTGTTCGTGCTGGCTCTAGGCGTGGCGCTCCCCGTTTTGGGGCAGAGCGCCATCGAAGAGCTTGCCAAACAGCAAATCGCCCAGAAGACCGGGCTCGACCCCAATCTCTTAGCCACCCTCTTCGTCACCGACGGGGAGAATCAGTTTATCTTAGCCTTCGTCTACGTGAATGAACAGACAATGCAGAGCCAGCTCAAACCCGAGCTCAAGCAAGCGATTGCTCCCTACGTGAACAAGCGCGCCCTTCTGACGCTGCTCGCTCCAGCGAAGACGTCGTTTTTCGATCCGTTGCGGATCAACTTCGAGCAAGAGCAGGCGCGCTTTTTGCTCTCAGAGCAATCTATCGTAAAAGTCACGCCGGACTTTGGTGCGGGGAGATTCGAGTCGGGCACAGTGAGCGCGGGGATTATACTGCTTGCTGATGGGCTGGATCTGGGCAAGCCGTTCCGCATCTATTACGGCCCGCAGTCGACGGTCTTCTCGCTGACAGGGCAAACGCTGCCGGCGCA
>JBBISQ010000071.1:0-8645 GCA_037441155.1 Candidatus Fraserbacteria bacterium | reverse complement strand
CGGCAGGAGTTCAGCTTGTCTCTGGGAATTTGCGGGCGGCCCAGCTGGGGATGAACGCCAACCAGAAATTAGAATTGAGTTATCAGATCAAAGCCGGCTCAGCGCCGGGCACGTTTGCGATCTCCGGACAAGCGACCCCTGCGACTGAGGATGGTGCTCAGCCGGCTCTAGAGTTGCAATCGCAGATCACCGTGCAGTAAGTTTAGTACAGCGAGCGCTCCCCCGATCAGTATAACAGCGCCGCCAAGCACACCAAGAAGGCGCATAGCTTACTCAACGCTTTTGATTTTCCAAAGCCCTCTGCAGGCCCCTGCAAATAACCATACCCCTGCAAATATCAGCGTGTAGTAGGTAAAGGTCAATGGATGGAGAACAAACCAATCGCGAGCTGAGGGCGGGAGCTGCCAAGCCCCAGCCACAAGCCCAAGACCTCCAGCTCCACACGCTATAAGTCGCGGCCAGGTCGTGAGGAATTGCTGCAACCAACGCCAGACTTGGTATTCCACATGGCCAAGCAACCAAATATAGTAAATATACACGACCACAGGGACAGGGAAGAACCACAATCCTATCACACCAAGGACGAGGGAGAGGGCTGCTTGGCCCTCTCCCATTACCATCTCTTTTGCTATCTCTTGCGCTTGCTTCATATTTTTACTTGCCTCCCATTGGAGTGGGCCTACTAGGTCAATACGAACACTGGTATTCTATACAAACTGATGGCCTTCTGCATCCAGCCCTGCACATAGCCCCGCAGCCCTCTCTTTTCCAAATCCGTGATGGAAATTACAGAACTGACTCGCAACGGTAGGCTGATATGAGTATAATGCTTTTATATGGACAAGCAACGATGGTTCTCTCTCGAGCTTCACAGGCGTGAGGGCATCGTGCAGCCCATCGTCGCCCAGCTTGCCCAGCACTCAGAGATTCTCGTGATCGTGCTCTACGGCTCGTTTCTTACAAACGAAACGTTCCGAGATATTGATCTTGCGCTGCTTATAGATGAGCGCAGGCTTTCGCCAGAGCGCTTTCTCGATTACGAGCTGGAGCGTTTGGGAGAACTTGCGCGCTTGAGCAGATTCCCCTTAGATATTCGGATCGTCAATCGCGCCCCGGTGCTCTTCCGCTACGCTGTGACTCAAGGACGAGTGCTCTTCTGCCGGGATGAGCGCGCGTGGGGAGCATTCTGCGAGCGCACCTGGGGGGAGTATCTCGATTTCGAGCCTGTCGCGCGACTCTATCTCAAGGAGCTGGCTCATGGCTAGGGTGGACGCAGCCCGAGTGCGCCAGTTTTTGGGGATCATCGGAGACTCGGTGAGAAAGCTCCATGAACTGGGAGCACTTTCTCAAGCCGACTTTCTGAAAGATTTTCGCAACACCGAGAGCGCCAAGTATCTGCTCGTCAAGGCGATAGAAGCAGCGATTGATATCTGCAATCACATTGTTACCAGCCAGGGGGGACGGGCGCCCCACGATTACGCCGATTGCTTCGCAGTCTTACGGGAGCTTGGCATCATCTCAGAGGACTTGGCGGCTCGCCTACAGAAGATGGCACGGTTCCGCAACTTGGTCGTGCATCTCTATTGGCAGGTTGATGACGCGAAGGTGTACGAGATCATTCACACTGATCTGGGCGATCTTGAGGAATTTCAGAGAACAATTGCAGCATTCATCGTCGCGCAGTCGTCTTAAGCAGCTCCCGCGCCGCTCGATGGGGACTCAGCTCCTTGGCCCAGACGCGCTCAACATAGCTCTCTAAGTGCTTTACCCCCTCGCCATCCCAGAGCGATGCGCGCAGCTCATCTTCTATTAACTCTCTCAGAAACGCTCGCAAGCGCTCGCGCCGCCGCACTTGCAAGCCCTCTTCCCCAAGAAATACTTTATGTTTCTCAATCGCCTCCTTGAGTTGCTCCATCCCCTGATTGGCCGTGGCGACCGTCTTCACAATAGGCGGCACCCACTCGCGCATCGCCAGACTCAACATTGTCTGAAGATTCTTCACTGCGAGATCGGCCTCGCCTTGATCAGCTTTGTTCACACAGAAGACATCAGCGATCTCCATCAGCCCTGCTTTCATCGCCTGGACGACGTCGCCTGATTGGGGGACTAAGACCAAGACGACTGTGTCAGCAGCTTGCACGATGTCGACCTCGACTTGCCCGACCCCAATCGTTTCTAAAAAGATAATATCGAACCCGAAGGCGTCTAGGGCGAGCGCGACCTCTTGGGCAGCTTTGGCTAGACCTCCGAGGCTGCCGCGCGTGGCCATGCTGCGAATATAGACGCCATCATCGCTGATGAGATCTTGCATTCTGATGCGGTCGCCAAGCAGCGCACCCCCGGTGAAGGGGCTGGTGGGATCGCACGCAAGGATCGCGACTCTCTTCGCCTCGGCCCGATAGAGCGGGGTCAGCTTGTTGACGAGAGAGCTCTTGCCTGCGCCCGGCGGCCCAGTGATCCCGATTCTATAAGCCCCTCCCGTCTTGGGGTAGAGCGCCTCGAGGATCTCTTGATACCCCGGCGCGCGGTTCTCGATGAGCGAAATGACCTTCGCTAGGGCGATTATATCCTGAGCGAAGAATCTCTGGAGCAGATACTCCGTGGTCATCTTTATTGCGTGCAGAAGCCCGTGAGCGAGTACAGCAGGAGCTCGCTCGAATTTGTTCCATTGGCCACCCAAAGCTGGCGTTCCACGCGCGACTCCGATGGGCTGACTTCGACTTTCGGGGTCGCTAGGAGCGCGACTCTGCCCAATCGCTCCGCAGTGCTCAGAAGCTGTACGCTATGGAACGGATCTTGTCCCGGCTGGGCCCCCGGGCTGGCGATGAACGACGCCTTGACGAAGCCGACCCCGGAGCGTGCCCCGGTGTTCACGGTGTAGACGCACGAAAAGACCGGATCTAAGAAGACGGCGCGCGGCGCGTCCCCAACTGGGATCACAGAGTCTATCTGAAAAGTAGTCGTGCTGATGCGGCTGAGCGTGTCATTGCCCGTGTTAATAAAGTACGCGTAGAGGTCGCCGAGAAGCGTCCCTGGGGCGGTGGCGATGGGGCCGGGCCGTGGGCCGGTGCGCGCCGTCTGGATCACTTTGTAGCGATTGGCGTTATTGGGATCGTCATTGATATCTGTAACGGTGATCGCGTTGAGGTCGCTGTGGGTGACAAACGCGCGATTGAACGCACCGGCGCTGTAGAGTGCGATGGCTTCGGGGCTGGCGCCGACGGGCACCGTGGGAATATCGGTTCTCAACGCTGCGGTTGTAACGTCAATGATGCTGAGCGTGCCGTCGCCGGCGTTGACCACGTAGAGATCGGTATTATGAGTGGCGCGGGCGAGCGCGATGGGCCGCTGGCCGACTCTTACCGTCGCACGAACGGCTCCGCTGAGCAAGGAGATGATGAAGACAGAATGAGCAGTCGCATCGGCAAGGAACGCGGCGCTGCAATCGGCGTTGAGCGCCAACGCTTTGGAGTCGGTGCTTGGGACGGAGATGGGAGTGCCTTCGGGCTGGCGCGTCAGCGTATTAAAAATTCGCAGCGTCGTCGTGCCTTCGGCCTTGGTTGCGACGACGAGCTGGGTATTGTTCTTGCACGTCGCTAGAGCGACGATCTCCCCGCTGAGGGCGAGCTGTGCTTGCGGGGTGAGCGTCGGCTGCTGGCCTTCTGATAAGCTTGCTGTGAGGGCCAATAATACGAGGGCGAGCAGCGTGTGGACGAGACGAGTGCGCATAGGGTCCTCCTTTGATTACTGTGATTCCAAGCCTGGCTGAACGGGAATCCGAGCGAAGAAGACATCGGGATCGGGACGGCCGTTGGGGTAATTTTCAGTCTTGAGAACATTGCGATTGTCTCCCCAGGCGAGATAGAAGAATCGCTCGTCAGCGGCCATCTGGTTGTAGTCGCCCATGTAGCAGATGCCGCGCAGAGCGTCGAAGTTCATCGAGCTTGTGCGCTGCCCAAAGGTCGGGGGCACGTCGAACGAGACGTCGGTCACGCGACTATTGGGCTCGAAAGACCTGCCGCCGTTGCGCGACCGCGCAAAGTAGACGTCTAGTGTGAGATTATTCTGATCGAGCCGACGATCATAGAAGAAGACGCCCACCGTGCCGTCGGCAGCGACCGCTACAGCAGGCATGAACTGATCTGTGTGGGTCTGGTCATCGTTGACTCGCACAGGCTGAGAAAAAGTTCTTCCCCCATCGAACGAGCTGATGAGAAAGACGTCGCTCATATCCGGGCCGGAGCCGTCGGGGTCGGACTGATAGGCGATATAGATCGCGCCGCGAAAGAAGCTTGTGGGGCTGCGGTCAACGGCGACTGAGGGCAGCTCGAGCGTGCGGATGCCCCCTCTGAGGGCTTGGCGCCGGCAGGCGCTGCTCGCTTGTGGGTCGGCAGTCCGAGCAAGCTGCGCGGCCGTCACGGTCGGGCCGAAGGTGAGGCCGCCGTCGTCAGATCGCCGGATCTTGAGAGATCTTCCTGAGTCGAGAGAAAGCCAAATGACGTACACTTCGCCGTCGGGGCCGACGGTAGGGGTCGCGCCCTGCACCGAAATATCGTCAGAGAGCACGAGGGGAGCTGAGAAGGTCTTGCCCCCGTCCGTGGAGCGCACGAAGAGAATCTGCGGGCCGTCAGGGGTGAATTCTGTCCACGCCATATATACGTTGCCGTCGAAGCGCCCCCCGGTGTTGTCCACGGCGATCAGCTCTTTGTCTTGAAAGTTGGCTTGGTCGGTGCCGCCGACGAGCACCGGCTCGGCGAACGTCCTGCCGCCGTCTGTAGACCGAGCCACGCCCAGCGCTGAGAGGGTGCGTCGCTGCTCTGGAACGTACTGAAGATTAGCAAAGTAGAAATTCCCCTGGCTGTCCACGCCCAGCGACGGGTCGGAATATCCGATGGAGCGCGAGCTGGGGGGGACGCGCCCTAAGTCTGTAAAGGTCTGGCCGCCGTCGTCGGATCGGGCGTAGCCGGAGAGACTCGACACGCCCACGGTGACGGGCAGATACTGCCCCGTGTCGACAAAGGCGACGAGCACTGTCTCTTGGAAGATTGCGATGGTCGTTTCGCTCTGGGTTGTCTGTTCAGGGATGTCCGTCGAGGGGTCATTGACTTGGATATTCGCAAACGGCGAGAAGCGCGCCTGTGAGAAGGCTTGCGCCAAGCCCTCACTCCCAGCCCCTCTCCCCTTTGAGGGAGAGGGGAGCAAGGCGCGCTGAGGGCTGGGAGAGCCCAGCTGGGAAGTGCAGGCGCTCACCAGTGCTGATTCTCCTGAGCTGGAGAGCAGCTCTCGCCAAGGAGAGTCCAGCAACCAGCAGAACGAGGGGAAATCCCCTGAGAAGGTCTGAGGGGCGAGAGCGGTAAAAAAGAATGCTATCAGCAGGCGTCGCATTGGAGCCGGCGAGAGGACTCGAACCTCCGACCCACGGTTTACGAAACCGTTGCTCTACCGCTGAGCTACGCCGGCGTTCGGCGAATAAATTATAGAAAAAGCGAGAGCGGGCTGCAAGGCGCAGTTTGACGGGTTGAGGGGATTCAGCTAGTATAACTTTGAGAGCGTGAGGTGATCTGCATGACCGCGCAAATGATCAAGATTGCTGTGAGCATACCCAAGAAAGAATTTCTGGCCGTAGAGCGGTTGCGCCGCGAGCTCAAGACATCCCGAAGCGCAGTGATCGCTGAAGCAATTCGCCATTGGCTGAGAGCACACCAGCAAGAAACAGAAGACGTGCAACGCTATATTGAGGGGTACCAGAGCTATCCAGAGACAGAAGAAGAATACTCGGGCTTTGAGCATATCGCTTGCCAAGCCCTCGCTCATGAGCCGTGGGAGGAGGGATGAAGCGCGGTGAGGTGTGGTGGGCGGAGTTGCCACTGCCAGTGGGGCGTCGCCCGGTCGTCTTGGTCTCGCGAGATGAAGCCTATCGAATCCGGCAATGGGTTACTGTAGCTCCCGTGACCACTCGTATTCGAGGTATTCGCGTAGAGGTTGAGCTGGGACCTAAGGATGAGCTGCCTCACAAATGCATTGTAAACTGCGATAGCCTGATTACGATCCCGAAAGCATCGTTAAGAACAAAGATTACTCGTTTGAGTGTCACGAAAATCCGGTCAGTGAATGAAGCGATTCGGTTCGCGCTGGATCTGCCCTAGAGGTGTAGTATGCAGCCCTTAGCTCTCCAGCAACTTCAAGCCCTGCTCGGCCCGGAGCGCGTTCTCACGGGTGAGTCGGAACTGCTCATCCATGCCCGCGACGAGTCCCATCACCCTGAGCACAAGCCCGATGTAGTGATCTACCCCCTGAGCGCCGAAGAGATCTCAAAAATTCTGAGATTCGCCAACGAGCGCAAAATCCCCGTCACCCCCTGGGGAGCAGGCACGAGCATGGAAGCCAATCCCGTTCCCGTCCACGGCGGCATCGTGCTCGATCTCTCTCGAATGAATCAGATTCTCGCGGTCTACCCAGAAGATCTGCAAGCCGTCGTCCAACCCGGCGTTACGCACACAGAGCTCAATCAAAAACTTTCGAAGTATGGCTTGTTCTTTCCGCCCGATCCCGGTGCCCCTGCGACCATCGGCGGGATGGTCGCGAATAACGCCGCCGGCATCCAAGCAATCAAATACGGCGCGACCAAAGATTATGTCTTAGCTTTAGAAGTCGTGCTCTCCAACGGGGAGATCGTGCGGGTGGGCAATCGCGCGATGCGCACCTCGTCGGGCTATAACTTAGTCGGGCTCTTTGTGGGCTCCGAGGGCACTCTGGGAGTCTTCACGGAGATCACGGTGCGCCTGGCAGGCATTCCCAAAGAGGTCTCGGCAGCGACGGCAGCCTTCCCGACGCTCGAGCAGGCTGCGCAGGCCGTCGTGCAGATCGTGCAGTCTGGCTTAGACCCAGCAGCGTTGGAACTGCTCGACCCCGACTGCATGCGAGCGATCAATTATCTTAAGAATCTGAGCTTAGCCGAGCGCCCCACGCTCTTTCTGGAATTTCGCGGGCACGCGCTCGAACTTGTGCGAGACGATTTGCGCTTCGCCCAAGAGATCTGCGCGCAGAACGGGTGTGAAAGCTTCTCGAGCGCGTTGGGGCAGGAGGAGCGCAACAAGCTCTGGGAGGCGCGCCATCATTTGGCGTATGCCGCAGCAGCGCTCAATCCCGGCAAACGCGCGATCGTCGTTGACGTTGCCGTGCCCATCTCCAAGTTCCCTATTATGGTCGAGTTTGCGCGTCAGAAACTAGCAGAGCACAGGGTGAACGGGCCGGTCTTCGGCCACGCCGGCGACGGCAACTTCCACGTCGGGATTTTTTATAACCCCGAAGACCCGGAGGAGAAAGCTCGTGCTCAGGCGGCGAATGAGGCGATCGTCTTTCGCGCGATCGAGCTTGGGGGCACAGCGACGGGCGAGCACGGCGTCGGTGTGGGCAAGATTAAATTTATGCGCGCTGAGCACGGGGCGAGCTATGAGCTGATGCGCCAGATCAAAAGACTTTTAGACCCCCATGGGATTCTCAATCCCGGAAAGATCTTTGCAGAAGGCCCTCACTCCCAGCCCCTCTCCCCTCCGAGGGAGAGGGGAGCAAGGGGTGAGGGAGCGTGAGCGATCTCATCGGACGTTTCATAGACGAGCTGGAGCGTGTCGCGGGGAAATCTCAACGCGCTCAATCTGAAGAGCAAGCCCTTGATTGTGTCTTGGAGCTCCTGCGTAACCGCCAAGCCCGCACTGTCGCCCTGGCAAAGTTCCCCATCGCCCAGAGCTTGGAGAGCAAGCTGCGCGAGGCTGGCTATGAGCTGGTCACCGGCCGTGAGATTGTCCGCGCCGAGATCGGGATCTCCGGAGCTGATCTGGCTGTCGCTGAGACGGGCTCACTGCTCATCGGCCATGATGGGGTCTCGGAGCTGGTCGCGGTGCTCCCGCCAGTGCATATCGCGTTGATTCGTTCTGATCAGATCGTAGCCACGCTTGAGGAGGCTTTTGCCTTCTGCCAGAGAGAGCTCGAGCGTGCCCCAAGAGACTTTTTCTTTGTGACCGGGCCGAGCCGCACAGCTGATATAGAGCTGACTCCCGTGATCGGCGTGCACGGCCCGCAGGAGCTCTTTGTGATTGTGATCTCTTAGAAATCAGGGCGCTTGCGAGACGATCAACGTGACGCGATACTCTGCGGGATTGATCGTGCGCCCGCTGAGAGGGGTCGGTTTGAGGGAGACGAACCGAATGCGATAGCCCTTGTATAGCGCTTCTTGAGGGTTGAGAGTCGAGTTGAGGGTGAGCACGGTTTCGTCTGGGTTCCCCTTGAGAGAGAGGCCGAGGACGATCTTGGCGTTCCCGGCCCAGATGCACGTGACGTCTTCTGGACACCGAGAGTCTTCTGGCACGCCGACAAAACGGATCTGGAGGTCACCGATTTGGGCTTTCTGTCGGACGAAGAGCGTGAAGGGCTGATCGAGTTGGGCCTCTTTCACGACAGCGGGGGCACACCCGGAGAGGCTTCCTACCCCTACGAGCGCTAGCCCGATCCATAAGAATAAGTGACGCATATTTTCCTGAAAACCTCCTTGTAATGATTAACTATTCTAGCCTGTGGGGCTCTGGGTGGCAACAATATCTTCTCTAGGGGCGCTTTAGTCACAGATAGGGTTTCTGACAATTACGGAC
>JBBISQ010000070.1:0-8812 GCA_037441155.1 Candidatus Fraserbacteria bacterium | reverse complement strand
TAACGGGAACACCGCGCACCATCTCCAGCGAATAGAAGACACCTCCGAGCATCACCAAGGGATCGAGCACGAACGTATTGATAGTGTTCACGCCCTCCCAGCCCTTCGTCCACAGCCCAACAAGGCACCCCAGCCCGGCAAAGCTGACCGAGACGGCCAGCAGATACAGAGTGAAAAGAGCTGGCTGTGCGAAGGGCAAGTCGGCCAGAAGAAGCGCCGCCAAGAGCACCAGCGCTCCCACGATCAGCCCCCTCACGACACCCCCAAAGATAATCGCCAGCGCGATCTGGGTGAGCGAAAGCGGGCTCACTAGAAAGTCGGCAATATTCCCCTCCCAGCGCGACTGAAAGAGGCTGTACGCCGGGTTCAGAAAAGAATTACGAATGACCGAGATCAGTATAAGCCCCGGCATGACAAACTGAATATAGGGAACGCTGTCTACTTCTCCCAGGCGGCTCCCCAGCGCTAGCCCGAAGATCAGCATAAACAGAATGACACTAACAGTTGGAGGCACGATCGTGTCAAGGGCGTCTTTAAGAAAACGCATGACCTCGCGCTTGAGCACCGTGAAAAACCCGATCATTTCTGGTCGCTCCGCACGAGCTCGAGGAAGACGTCTTCTAATCGCTCGCGGTGGCGCGAGCGGGCTAACTCCTCAGGTGCGCCCAGCGCTCGCAGCCGGCCTCTGTGCAGGATCGCCACGCGCTCGCACAACCGTTCGGCTTCTTCGAGATAATGGGTCGTCAGCAGAATAGTCTTGCCCTGTTTGTGGAGGTCTTGAAGCGTCTCCCAGAGCTGAAGTCGCAGCTCGACGTCGGCTCCGGCGGTCGGCTCGTCCAAAATGAGGATTTCAGGGTCGTGCATCAGGGCTTTGGCCAAGAGCAGGCGCCGTTTTTGTCCCCCAGAGAGCTCGTGGACGCGAGCCGAGCGTTTCTCCCAGAGACCAAAACGCTCCAACAATTCGCCGGCTCTGAGCTTGGCGCGCCGTGGCGGGATGCCAAAATACCCAGCTTGATAGATCAATATCTCGCTCACGTTGAGAAATTGTCTATCTAAGATGATCTCTTGATAGGCGATCCCGATCAGGCGATGGACCTGGCGATAGTCCCGGACAGCGTCGAGCCCAAAAACAGAGACGCGCCCGCTTGTCGGTTTGACCAGCCCAACAATAGCATTGATCGTGGTCGTCTTCCCTGCGCCGTTGGGGCCGAGCAGCCCGAAGAACTCCCCTCTGTGAATTGCTAGAGAGAGATCATCTACGGCAACAAGAGCGCCGTAGGTTTTGCAGAGATGCTCAATGGAGATCGCCCGCATACGTTCTAGCTGCGCCGCAGCACCAGAGAGAGCGCGTCTTTGAGCTCTTGCAGTTCGCGCTCATCGCCCTCCTGGAGACACCGTGCCACGCAGCTCTCCAGGTGCCCTTCGAGAAGCTTGATCGTCACCTGATTGAGGGCCGATTTCACCGCCGATAACTGCACCAGAATATCATTGCACGATTCGTGGCGCTCCAGCATGGTCTGTAAGGCTTTCACCTGCCCAGCGATGCGACTCAGCCGGACTTGTAGGTCCTTCTGAATCGTCTCATCCAAGTAGGTTCTGGCTTTTACTGTTGGCATAAGTACTCCCTTCGTTGGCGAGTATACCCTACATCACGGAGCGGGGGCAACTCCATAGTGCGCCACGCACGGGCGCTTGCAGACACCAAACTCGCACGTCGTGAACAGTTCAAAGACTAAGTGAGGCACACCCCGCTTCACCGGAAGCCCAAGCCCTTTCAGCGTCTCGAACGAGAGGGGGCGATCATGCGTCGTGTAGCCACCTGTGAGAAATTCCGCGACCGTCTCGCGTTGCTCTTTATTGAATTTGCCTTCTAAGAACCATTCCACAAAACCCTTGACCTCTTCGATGGCCTGGCTGGCGATCAGCGCCAAAATAACCGTATCGTCGCTGATGCTCTCGATAGGCTTACGCTTTAAGACCTCTAAGAGGGCTCCGGCAGGCCGACCGTTGATCTGCGGGTCGAGCGGGCCGAGGGCTGAAAATTCTTCCATCAAGATCTCATCAGCGGCCAGCGCGATCATCGTGCCGCCGCTCATCGCATAGAAGGGGACGATGGCCGTGACCGGGGCTTCGTGCTGCTTTAACGCCGTAGCGATCAGCTCCGTCGAGAGCACGAGTCCACCCGGCGTGTGCAAGATGATGTCAATGGGCTTGTCTTGGGGAGTCTTGTGAATCTCCATCAGTACAAACTCAGAGTCTTCTATTGTGATCGAGTCTTCGCTCTCTTCCCATGGCTCCTTCCTGTGGATGAGCGTGATCACTTTCGTGCCGCGCTCGGCTTCGAGTTGCGAGATGATCTGCCGACGTTGGCTCATAATTTGCTCGCGAAGGGCTGCTTTCTCGTTGTGCACTTGCTCCATTGGGATCAGCCTCCTTTAAAGGTTCTTCACAGACCAAAAAACAGATGGCTCAGATAGATTCCCCGCCCGATGGTGAGCAGGCCCAGCCCGACCAATAACGCCGCGATGAGTTTCTTCATCAGGTCTTGGGGCAGGTAGCCAGCAACATACGAGCTGGCTTGTGCCATGATTGTCACCGCCGGGATGGTCATGGCCAAGATGTTCCAGGGGATTTCACGCCCGGCGAGGAGTACTTCATAGACATGGGGCACGGCAGCTGCAATGGCCGTTACGGCGATAATCGCATGACTGGTGCCGATGGCCACGCGCACCGGGATCTTGCGCAAGATCAAATCTGCCACCCCCAGCACGCCGATGCCAAAGCCAGCTAAGCCTTCAAACAGCCCTCCGAAGCCGACGACGCCCCAGCGGCGGGTGTCTTCGCGATAAGCGTAGAAGTACTCGCGCCCCCAGCGGTCGCGCAGCCGATGCTGTATGCGAGACCTCTCCCCTTGTCCCTGAGGGAAGTGGCCGGGGGTTAGGTCTGGGGCGAGGGCTGCTTCCATCTGGAACTTCCAGAGTGGGACCCCGATCACGACCATTGCCAGCCCGATAAGCATCAGCAAGATCGCTGACGGCAGATAATATGAGATAACACCGCCCGTCAGGGCGAAGGGGATCGACAGATACGCCGAGCGCTTGCCGATCTGCATATCAATCAAGCCGGCGCGCCACCATGCGATGAGCGCGCTGGCAAAGCCAAAGACCTCTGTAATCAGCCCGATGGCAACAGCTTGCACCGGCTCCAGCGGCGCGATCAGCCACGGAAAGACGAGCGTGAAGAAAGGAACAAACAGGACAGCACCCTCAATCCCTACCGTACAGACCGTCAGGCAGATGACCATCGCTACCGGGAAGATGTACCAGTATTGCAGCCAATAGCCCAAATCAAGCATCTCGACAGCACTCGCAGATCTTTTCAGCGTTCACGCGCTGGGGGTCGTAAGTGACAGCCAGCGTCTTGGTGAGGAAAGTGAAGGGGAAGACCTTCACTCGCACTCTCTTGACCCCAGGCAGCTTTCGGACCCGTTCAATAGTCATCGCTAACAGACAGCAACTGTAAGGGCCACAGCCGGTTACTTGCACTTCGAGTGTTTCCTCTTCTGGAGTGCGCATTCATATCTCCTTGATAAAGCCACAGCTCCCGGTCCCCGGAGACGAGGACCGGGACTGTGGGGGGAGAGGGGGAGGACTAGGCACATCCTCCCATGGAGCCACCGGGAGAGAAGTGTCGGACGATCCCGACGTAGAGCCCAACCAACAAGAACGCCCCAGCAGGGATGATCATGATCACCCAGGGGGTCCAATTGCTGAAAAGCTGAATCCCAAACAAGCTGCCAAAGCCCAATAGCTCCCGCACGATGCCCAAGAGTGTCAAAGACATCGTGAACCCCAAGCCCACCCCCAGCGCATCGAGCGCTGACAGCCCCGGGCCGTTCTGGCTGGCAAACGCTTCGGCTCGCCCTAGCACGAAGCAGTTGGTGATGATCAACGGCACATACGGCCCTAAGGCTGCCGACAGCGGCGGCAGGTACGCCCGCAAGAAGATGTCTACAATCGTCACCCAAAACGCAATGATGATCATATAGGCGGGCAGCCGGACTTCGGCGGGGATGATGGCGCGCAGGGCTGCTACGGTCGCGCTGGAGGCCACAGTAGCGACCAAGGTGGCTAAGCCCTGGGCCATGCCGTTGATGGCCATGTTGGTGGCGCCCATGGTGGGGCACATGGCTAAGATCATTCGGAAGGTGGGGTTGTCGTCCCAGATATCCCGGACTAGCTCTTTCCAGCCCTTGGTCTGGGGCAATCGTTGCGTCAAGGGGATCGCAGAAGCCTGTGTTGATGTCATCGCTGCTTGTCACCTCCAATGTCTTACGTCGCACAGCACGAGAGCTTGGAGACGTCTTTCTCAAACGCGAGCGCCGCGAGCTTGAGCCCCTCGACCATCGTCAGATAGGGATGGAACGTCTCGACGATCTCTTGAACGGTCAAGCCGAAACGGATCGCCAGTACGGCTTCTTGGATGACCTCGCCGGCTTCAGCCGCCAACACATGCGCACCTAACAGCTTTCCTGTAGCTGATTCCGCAATGAGCTTGATCAGCCCGCGGGTGTCATGGGCGACCAACGCTCGAGGCACGTCCTTGAGATGCAATAGAGCCGTCTTGACCTGAAGCCCGCGCTCCTTGGCTTGGGCTTCCCCAAGCCCAACGCTTGCGATCTGGGGGTCGGTGAACGTCACGCGGGGCAAGGGCAATAGATCATAGCGGCGCCCGGCGCCCATCAGGGCATTCTCGGCCGCAAGCCCGCCCGCATAGGCTGCAACATAGACAAACATCGGCTCGCCGATACAATCCCCGGCGGCATAGATATCCGGGTTGTCCGTCTGCAGATATTCATTGACAAGGATCTCGCCCCGTTGGCCCACTCTCACGCCTGCCTCTTCCAGGCCCAAATTCTGGGTGTTGGGGCGTCGACCCGCAGCGATCAAGATCTGTTCGGCTTCAAAGACCTCTGTTGCGCTGTTGCGCTCAGTGAGCACGCAGCAGCCGTCTCTGGCTCGTTCCACTCGACTGATGCGCAGACCCGTATGGGTCTGCACTCCTTCGTCTTCGAGATACTGTGTGAGGGCTGCGCCGATCTCCGGCTCCTCACGAGGGGCAATCCGTGGCGCCGCTTCCAAGATCGTCACTCTGACGCCGAAGCGGGCAAAGAGCTGCCCCAGTTCCAGACCAATCGCGCCCCCGCCGATCACCAGCAGTGACTTCGGCAGCGCTTCTAAACTTAACGCATCGGTGCTGTCGAGAAAGCCCGTCTCTTTCAAGCCCGCAATGGGCGGAGCCCACGGTGAAGCACCCGTCGCTAAGACGATCTTGCCCGGCGTGTAGCTCTTGCCATTGACGGCTACTGACCGTCCGCCGGTGAGCTTGGCTTGCCCTCGAATCATCGTGATATTGGGGTAAATCTTGACGACGTCTACATATTTGCCCTGGCGGAGCTGGGCAACCAGCTCGTCTTTCTGTTTGACAACCCGCTGCCAATCCGACGGTGGCGGGCAGGTCGGCAGGCCCTTGAAGCCCGTATAAGCACACTTATAACAAGTTTCAACGGCGCGAATCAGGGTCTTGCTGGGCACGCACCCGATGTTGACGCACGTCCCGCCGATGGTGCCCTGCTCGACGATAGCGACTTGAGCGCCCAGCTCAGCAGCCTTGATCGCCGCGGCAAAGCCCGCCGAGCCGCCACCGATCACCATAAGATCGTACTGAGTCATCGTTCCTCCTTCAGAAGCCAGTGTCTGTAAAGTCTCTTCTTCTGTATCCTGCACGGGCAGGCTGCAGCAACTGGGCATAGCGCTGCTCACCCCTGCACTTTCCACGTCCAAACCTGATCATTTCCTAAGGCAATAACCCTGTTGGCTCTCAGCCATAGGGCCAAGACCGTCCCCGGCGCCTGAGCCTGCCAGAGCACTTGATCGTCCGAGAGCCGACGCAGCTCTATAGCTTCTTCTCGCCCAATGCCTAAGCGCTCTCCCCATAGGGCAATGTGCACCGAGGCTGATTGCTTGGGAAATCGCCGCAGGCTTCCGTCAGTAAGATCTATGAGAGCTGCTTCCCCTCCTAGCGTTCCCTCCACGCGCAGCCATCTTCGCTCCAACGAGAGTTGGGGAGCGTTCACCGCACCAAGCACGATCTGTTGAATATTATCTTGCCGAAAGATGAAGACCGTGAGGTCATCTCGACCGACAGAGCCGGCGACAGCAAAGACGCTTCCGTCCTCAGCGATCGCAGGCGTTGTTACCACATCTTGGTACGGCAGCTCTCCTTGGCGCACTATCGTCCGATCTTCGGTACGATATACCTGAAAGAGCTTATGGGTCGTCACCAAGAGATACTGCCCATCGCGAGAGAGGGCAACGGCGGGGACCTCTGGAAACTTCATCGACAGAAGGTGCTCGCCCTCCGACGAGAAGAGATACGCCCGGTAGGCAGAGGTCGCGGCGATGAGTCTCCCGTCAGCACTGATCGCCGCACTGAGTAGGGTGAACTCGTCGTCCCCAGAGTAACTGAACGTCCTGAGTTCCTGCCCGTCTTGGGCGTAGAGATGGAGCTGCTTGCCCGCGCCCAAGATAAACTGACTATCGGGGGTCATCTGTACTATGGGCAGCCCGCAGCAGTTGGGATTCGCGTAACTCACTGTCCACAGGGCTTGGCCGGCTTCTAAATCAAACAACCTCAGCTCTGTCATAGTGCTGGCACGTCCTTCTTGCTCGGAGACGAAGTTGCGCGCGACCGCCAAGCGCCGGCCGTCTTCAGACAGCGCTGCCGAAGCTAAGCTGCCGGAGGGCAGTTCGAGCACAGAGTCTGGAGCTGTGTGAGGCTCTACGAGTACGGCAGCAGAGTGCCCGCTGGGAGGAGCACTGGACCTCAAGAACGCGAATAGTACTAGAGCAACGGCAGCAGCCAGCGCGATCCAGAATATTGAATTTTGCATCTTGCCTGCTCACCTCCAAAGCTGTAGAATTTGTGAGGGGGAGCCCCGCCCTCACCAAGCCAGAAGAAGACCCGATGAGGGCAGAGCCACCAGGGGGTGGGGAGAGGGCATCTCTTCTTCATAGAGTCGGCACCGGGCGCAGCAACGCCAGGATGCTCCCCCTCTCTCTGACGAACCTCTCTGCTAATAGCCCTAATACCGCGCCAAACGCGATATGGGCGACCAACGTCGTCAAGAAGTACCAAGGTGCTCCGGTGTTGATCCCAAACGGCCCCACCCCCATCAGGAGCATCGGCGGGGTGGTCATCATGAGCACTTCAATAATGAGCCCCCACACGACGCCCCAGTACCATGAGACCTTTCCCAGAATCACCGTGTACACCAGCCCGAAGCTCGCCCCGTTGAGAAAATGATAGAGATAGCCGAGCAGCAACACCCCGCCGGTCACCGCGTCTGTGCCCAAGATGAGCTTGCCGAACATCGTGGGCATATCAGTGGGCAGCGTCTTGAGCCCCACGCCGATGGGGTAGCGAATCGCGTCTAAAGCGATGGTCGCCACAGCCCCAGCCCATAGCCCGGTAAAGACCCTATCGAACAGTCTGGGATAGGAGAGATAGCTAACGACCAACGTGACCCCCAAGACCACCAGCGATAAGACCAAGAAGGGCATATAACTGCTCATCACTGAGTGAATGGACATCATCATCTCCATCATGTTAGCGGGCTGTCGCATCAGTGTGATAGAAGTCGAGACCAGCAGCAGCCCAATCGGTGCGGCTCCGCCCGCTACCAAGGCGATCAATGTCCAGAAAAGCTCTGCGTTATTTGCCGTCTTCGTCGTTTGTTCCATTGTGCACACCCTCCCTTTCTAGAAATGTCACCACGCCGGATACAAACGCCAACGATACAGTCTCCCAGTTCATGATCGCCGCTCCTTGAACCAGAGCCGTAAGCCGTAACTTAAGAAGAAGATGAATCCCAGTGTGAGCACCCCGAAGAGCCAAATCAAATTCTGTGCCAAGAAAGCTCCCAAGGCTGTGCCACCCAGCAGCGCAGCCCACACGGGCAGATGACACGGACAGAAGACTGCTGCTCCCAGAAACGCCAGATACTTTTTCATCTTAGTAAGACACCACGAGCTTCTTTAACGCCTCTTCGAAGGGTTTTTTGCCCACGGGGCGTGTCCCCTTGAAGATAATCCGCCCCTGCGCGTCCAAGAGATACAGATCGCCCAAGGAGACCACCCGATAGAGCTTGGCTACTCCTTCTGTATCAAGCACGTAGATGAAGTCATCTCGGGCGTACTTGCGCCGATGCACCCGCAAGGTCTCAGGGGAATCTGTGTTTGGATCTACGCTGATCCAGACGACCTCAAGATTTGGGTATTGGGCTTTGCGCTTGGCCAGCTCTTGGGTCTCGGGAACGCACGGCAAGCACCATGCCGCGGAAAAGTAGAGCACCACGGGGCGCCCCCGCAGATCGCGCAGAGAGAATCTATTGCCGTCAACGTCTGTCAGAGCGAAGTCGGGAGCTTGGTTGCCTACGTCCGTTCCCACGGGTGAAGGCTTCGCCTCTGGCACAGGCGCTATCGCACTCGATGAGGAGAGCCACCCTACGCACGTCGGGCAGAGCGCGAGCAAGCCCCCTACCCCTAAGGCTCCCACCACCACACTGACTCCGACAATCCCCACAAGCGCCCACCATCGCCGTTGTTGCTTATTCGCTTTGCTCACGCGATTCACCTCCTGCGACACAACAGCCGTCTTCGCTGAGATTGGCGTTCCAATAGCCCAGGGCCTTGAGCGCCCACTCTTCACCGGGGCAGCCGCCCATCGTCATGGCTACATTCAAAAACTCGAC
>JBBISQ010000069.1:0-8846 GCA_037441155.1 Candidatus Fraserbacteria bacterium | reverse complement strand
GATCACCCCCAACGCCCGCAGCACTCTATCGCCCAGCTTCACCAAGCGCCGAATCGCGCCCGTGGGCATCTTATGAAGCTTCTGATACGCTCCATCTATGCTCTCGAAGAAGTCCGCGATCTCTAAGACCCGCTCCTTGACGCTCTCATCAAGTGAGCTCTTCTCCAGCTCTTCTACGCTGGAGCGCAACAGCGCCAGGGTCGGATCCAGCTCGCGCCGCTTGCGCTCCGAGAGAATTATCTTAAACATCTCCCAGACGTCGGAGATCGTCTCATAATAGTCCCGGCGATCCCCGGGGATATGCACGACCCGAACGATCCCCCACGTCTGTAACTCTTTCAAGCTCGTGCTCACGTTGGAGCGCGACACGCCCAGAACTGCAGAGATCTCCTCGGCGTTGAGGGGCTTGGGGGAGAGATAGAGCAGCGCATGAATTTGGGCGACGGTGCGATTGAGCCCCCAGCGCGTGCCCATCTCCCCCCAGTGCAAAATAAACCGCTGCAAGATGGGATGAAGGTCTTTCATCGTCATCGCTCGCTCGAAGAGATTTGAGGCGCGCTCACCGTCTGCTCCAGCCGATCCAGCTGCTCTTTCAAGCGCTTCTCGTGCCGATGAATCTGCCGAAAGACATAGACGTTCCCGACGTGCAAAGCCCCCACAATGATCGCCACCAGACCGATCTTCTGGCTCAATAGCTCCAAGACCTCCCGCACGCTCTGCGGGTAGGCATCCGACGTCAACGCGAACGAGATGTACCCGATATTGATGAGATAGAACCCGACCAAGAGCAGATGGTTGATCGAATCTGCTAGGGCCTCCCGCCCTCCAAACGCGTCTACTAAAAAGACCCGCCCGTTGCGCAAGAGCGTCCGCCCGACCCAGATCGCCAGCCCAAGACTGAGCACAACGTACGCCAGATAGAGCACGACCGTGTAGTCCATCGCTGTTCGCTCCTTTCTGTTATTTCAGTAATTTCTGTCAACACTGAAATTATAGACAGGGCCCGATGCCCTGTCAAGGGGTGAGAGCACAATCGCGAACTGTTCATACTTTAGGAGAATCCCTAGTTGCCCCTAGGGACGCCCCACGCTATAATCGCCGTGGTGATTCTCTTGCTCTACGCGGATTTGCTTATTCTCAACGCGAATATCTACACGCTCTCCTCAGGGCGCGCCCAAGCCCTTGCGGTGCGCGATGGGAAGATCGTCGCTGTCGGACAGAACGAAGAGATCAAGAAGCTTGCCGGCCCCAAGACCCAGATCGAAGACCTTCAGGGCAAGACCGTCCTTCCCGGCTTCATTGACGCGCACATGCACTTGGTCAGCGTAGGGCTGCGCGAGTCGGGATATTATCTTGATTTGAGCTTGGCACGCTCTCTCAATGAAGCCCTTGAGCTTGTGCGAGCACGGGTCAAGCAGACTGAAAGAGCCCAGTGGGTGCTGGGGCGCGGCTGGGATGAGTCTCGCTGGCCGGAGCGACGGTATATCACCAAAGCCGACTTAGACAAGATCGCCCCCGAACACCCCACAGTGCTCGTTCGCGTCTGCGGGCATATGCTTTGTGCGAACAGCCTCGCGCTGCAAAAGATCTCTGTCTCCCCTCGCCCAGGAGAGCTCGACCCAGCTTCCGGGCTGCTGCGCGAGGAGACGGCTTGGGCGTTCTTACAGCAGCTTCAGCCATCTGAGCACCAGATTCACGAAGCGATTCTCGCCGGGGTGAAGCTCGCGCACAGGCTCGGCGTGACAGCGATTCACGACATTGCTAAACCTGAACACATCAGAGCATATACAGCTCTGCATAAGGCTCAAGAGCTTCGGCTCCGCGTGCGCCTCACCATCGAAGCACACTCTTTAGACCATCTGATCGCTTTGGGCTTGCGCACCGGCTTTGGCGACGAGTTCTTAAAGCTGGGGGCGATCAAATTCTTCGCTGACGGTTCGATGGGTGCGCGCAATGCTGCGCTGTATGAGCCCTATCGGGACCTACCCCCAGCCTCTCTCCCCTCCAAGGGAGAGGGAAGCATAGGGATGAGAGGGGAGAGTCTCGGCAAGCTCAACTACGAACAATCCGAGCTCAACCGTCTAGTCAAACTCGCTCACGATCACGGCTTTCAGATTATGATCCACGCCATCGGCGACCGAGCGATTGATGCCGCCTTGGACGCGCTCTCCTACGCCGGCGCGACCCCGGAGCATCGGCATCGCCTCGAGCACGCTGAATTATTAAGTGATTCCCAGATCGCGCGCATGAGAGAGCTGGGAATCATCGCGTCGATGCAGCCCAACTTTGTCCAATGGAGCGGCCCCGGGGGACTCTACGAGACCCGTCTGGGTCCAGAACGCGACGCGCACATAGATCCCCATCGCACAGTTCTCGACGCTGGGGTGCAGCTGGCTTTCGGCTCCGACGGGATGCCGTTCGGCCCACTCTACGGGATTCACTGCGCCGTCAACGCCCCACACCCAAATCAGAGAATCTCCGTCGAAGAAGCTATCCAGGCTTATACGCGCGACGCCGCTTACGCCGCTTTCGAAGAGCAGAGAATGGGCTCGCTGGAGCTGGGTAGACTCGCTGACTTCATCGTGCTCTCGCAAGACCCCACTTACGCCAAGAATATCAAAGAGATCACAATCGAGAGGACGTATCTAGCGGGGCAGCGCGTCTTCTAGTATGATAAGCCAAACTATGAAAGCGATCATCCTCTGCGCTGGTGAAGGGACGCGGATGCGCCCCCTGACCTACACGGGCGCTAAGCACTTGATCCCCGTTGCCAACAAGCCCGTGATCTTCTACAACATCGAAGCTGTGGCCCAAGCGGGGATACAAGAGCTGGGGATTGTCGTCAGCCCACATCGCGAAGAAGAGTTCAGACTGACCGTCGGCGACGGCTCGCGCTGGGGAGTGAAAGTATTTTATATCTTGCAGCATCAGCCCAAGGGGCTAGCCCACGCTGTGGCGTGCGCTCGCGAGTTCGTGGGGCGCGAGCCCTTCTTAGTCTATTTGGGAGATAATTTACTGGAGAACGGCGTCGCGGACTTTGTGAGGGAGTTCAAGCGCGGCCACGCGAACGCTTCGATCGTGCTCTACGAAGTCGAAGACCCGCGCAGCTTCGGGGTGGCCCAGCTCCAAGACGGCCAGATTGTCAGAGTGATCGAAAAACCTAAAGACCCTCCAAGCAATTTAGCGATTGTCGGCGTCTATCTCTTCGATGAGAAGATCTTTGACGCTATTAGCGAGATTAAACCGAGCTGGCGCGACGAACTCGAAATTACTGATGCCATTCAAAGACTTATAGACAAGGGCTATCGCGTCACGCCCCATCTCGTTCAGGGCTGGTGGAAGGACGTGGGCCAGCCCGATGATATGCTCCAAGCCAATAGACTCCTCTTAGAGCGCATCACACCGCAGATCGAGGGCGAGCTGGACTCCCGCTCCCAAATCAAAGGTCGAGTGCAGCTTGCATCGGGAGCAAAGATTATAAACTCAGAGCTGCGCGGCCCGCTGGTGATCGGCGCGGGCGCGATCATTGAAGATTCGTTCATCGGGCCGTTTACAGCCATCGGTCCGCGCGTCACTATCCGCCACAGCGAGATCGAGTACAGCATCGTGATGGAGGGTTCTACGCTCGAGGGCATCGGGCGGGTGGATCACAGCTTGATTGGGCGCAACGTCCAGATCAGCAAGAAGGATCGCCGCCCAGAAGCTCTGAGCTTCGTGCTTGCGGACAATAGCCAAATAAAATTAATATGAAATTAAAAAATAAAGGAGGGCTCTTATGAAGGTCACGATCAGCGCCATCAAAGCCGATATCGGGGCTATTGCCGGGCATATCTGCCCCAGCCCAGGCGTCGTCACCGCCGTCACGGAGTTCGTCAAGAAGAACGCCAAGGGATTACTGATAGATTACTATATTGGCTACTGCGGCGACGATATTCATATCTTAATGACCCATCAAAAGGGTGTCGGAAGCAAAGAGATCCACGGTTTAGCATGGGAAGCATTCAAGGCTGGAACAGCCGTCGCCAAAGCTGAGGGACTCTACGGCGCCGGGCAAGATTTGCTCAAAGACAGCTTCTCAGGCAACGTGAAGGGTCTGGGGCCGGGCGTGGCCGAGATGGAGATCGAAGAGCGTCCCGCAGAGCCGTTTCTGTTTTTTGCTGCGGACAAGACCGAGCCGGGGGCGTTCAATCTCCCGCTCTATTTGGCATTCGCTGACCCTATGTACTGTCCCGGGCTGATGCTCAGTCCCACGATGGCCGCCGGCTTTACGTTCACGATCATGGACGTCAACTACACCGAGGGCGATAGAATTATCAGACTGAACGCTCCGGAAGATCTTTACGACATCGCAGCGCTGTTGCGCGATAATCATCGCTTTGTCATCGAGAGCATTCACTCCCGCAAGACCGGCGAGATCGCTGTGGCGTGCAGCACGACGAGATTACACAATATCGCGGGCAAGTATGTTGGCAAAGACGACCCGGCGATGCTCGTGCGGGTGCAGTCGCAGTTTCCTGCGACGGGGGAAGTGCTTGCGCCCTTTGAGATCGGGCACTACGTCGCGGGCGACTGCCGGGGAAGTCATAACGTCCCGCTCATGCCCGTCAAGAAGAATTCGACTATTGGGTACTTTGACGGCCCGGCGATGGTGCAGTGTCTGGGCTTTTCTATGAAAGAGGGCAAGCTCGGCACGCCCGTAGATATCTTTGATCATCCGTACTGGGACTGGGTGCGGGAAAAGACCGCTCAGAAGATGAGCGAGATTCGTCGTCAAGGTTTTTCCGGGCCAGCGATGGTGGGCATGGAAGAGTTAGAATACGGCGGGATCGCCGAGAGATTGCACAGATTGGAAGAGAAGTTCTCGGTACGCACATAAATGCACAACGATATCGAGCGCATTCTGTTTACGGAGTCTCAGATCGCTCAGCGGGTGCGCGAGCTGGGCGACCAGATCTCGCGCGACTATGAGCAGCTCTTGGGCGACAGAATCTTTCACGAGCCGCCCGTCGCTGTGGGCCTGCTGCGCGGCGCCGTGATATTTCTCGCGGACTTGGCCCGCGCCATGCGCATCCCTATAGAACTTGCTTTCATGGCGCTTTCGAGCTACGGCATGAGCGCCTCCCCTGGCGAGGTGCGCACGGTCAAAGATTTAGAAATCCCCATCGCGGGAAGACATATTCTGATCGTGGAAGACATAGTAGACACGGGACAGACACTGGCGCACCTGCAAGAGCTGCTCCATGCTCGTCACCCGGCCAGCGTGAAGATCTGCGCGCTGCTCGATAAGACCCCGCGCCGCACACGACCGGTGACGCTCGATTATGTCGGATTCACCCTCACGGAAGACGCATTCGTCGTCGGCTATGGGCTGGACTACGCCGAACGGTATCGCAATCTCCCCTATATTGCAGCGCTGAAGAAGAGCGCCATCACAAGATAAGATGTCTTTCTACACCCTCGGCATCGAGACGTCGTGCGACGAGACGAGCGTCGCTGTTCTCAAAGACGAGCGAGAGATCCTTTCCAATATCGTCTACTCCCAAGCGCACTTGCACGACAAATACGGGGGCGTCGTCCCCGAGGTCGCCTCGCGCAATCATATTAAGAAACTCCCATTTGTCGTCAAAGAGGCCCTCGATCAAGCTGGGATTGATTTTTCAGATATCTCGCTGATAGGCGCGACCTACGGGCCGGGGCTGGTCGGCCCGCTCTTGGTCGGGCTTTCGTACGCCAAAGCCGTCGCCTACGCCCTGAACAAGCCGTTCGTCGGCGTCAATCACCTGGAAGGGCATATCTTTGCGCACTATCTCGAAAATCCCGACGCGCCGCCGCCCTTCTTAGCTTTGATCGTCTCCGGAGGGCATACGCTCCTAGTCGAAGTGCGCGCCTATGGGGAGTACGAAGTCTTAGGAGAGACGCGCGACGACGCCGCCGGCGAAGCCTTTGATAAAGTCGGCAAGCTCTTGGGGCTGGGCTACCCTGCCGGAGCCGCTGTAGATCACTTAGCTCGCCAGGGCAACCCTCAAGCAATTGCGCTGCCCCGCCCGATGCTCGACTCGGATTCTTTAGAATTCAGCTTCGCTGGGCTCAAGACGGCGATCGTCTACTACTTACGCGATCATCGCGACGCCGACCGGGCCGATGTCGCCGCGTCGTTCCAAGAGGCTGTTGTAGACGTCTTGGTCGAGAAGACGCGTCGCGCAGCGCAGCAGCTTCATATCAGAAGAATAGTCGTGGTGGGCGGGGTTGCCGCCAATTCTCGGCTGCGCGAGCGCCTGCGCGCCCAGAAAGAATTGGAAATCTTCTTTCCCCGACTGGAACTGTGCACCGACAACGCGGCGATGATCGCGGCGTGCGCGCACTTTCGGCATACGGTCTTGGGGCAAAGCAGTTCGCTCGACCTAGCACCGGAGCCTGGGGTGGACCTAACCCCCTTAAGCCCCTTTCCCTAAGGGGGGCTCTCCTCTTCGGGTCGGGGAGGGGTCTTGCCCCCCTCAAAAAAATCCCCCAACACTTCCAAGACGTTCAGCTCTGTGACTTCGGCTTGGGTGCCCAGAAGCTCACTCACACTGGGGCGCGTCCGCCCGCCATCCCCTGACACAAGCTCTTTAATATACAAGCCCCCTTCACAGTGAACCTTCAGCAAAGCTTCTGTAGGGCCAACAAGCTCACCACCGATCTCCAGGACGCGTCGGGTGCGCACGAGGTCTGCACGACGATGACTGACCCGTGTCGGGGTGCGCTGCTCGATCGTCGCGCCGCGCAAGCGCTCCAGCACTGTCTGCAATTGCTCGGGCCTGATCGGCTCGACAAAACGCACCCTCGCTTCGTAAATCTTTTCAGCTTCGATGCTCTTGAGACGCTCTACCACAGAGCCCTTGACGAACTGCAGCTCGCTCACCTCGACCTTCCCCGCAGCGTTGGCATTGATCTCCTTCTGAAGGCTCTCCAGATCGAGCGTGCGCACCTTCGGCTCTTTGATCTCGATGACGAATGGCCGCCCAGACCCCAACATCAGCGCGTCGATGTCTTCGCGGCCGGCCCCGTGAAACGCCGTGCCTGTGCCGCCTGTTGCGCGCAACAACGGGGGGCTGATCAGCTCTTCTACGCTCTCTTGATAGGTCTTTCCCGTGAAATCACACTCCGGGCAGCCGCGCCCGCGACACTGCCGGCAGGGCCACCTCGTCTGGGGGATCGTGCGCACGAATTTCTTATAGCGCCCATAGATAAAGAGCGGGTTGATGCGCAGCTCAAGCTCCGATCTTTCAATGTCCATTAGCAGCACGATCTCCGGGTCGAGAAAGTCCACAGTGACGGGATGGCCGCGCTCAGCCAGCAGCGTCCCAAAGAGCCGCCCGACTTCTCTATTGAATTCTTGCTTGAATGGCTCGCCCCGCAGGTCGTACTTCTCTTTGAGTGTCAACTCAGCCCTCTCTATGGAAGGCGGGACGCGCGTGCCCATCAGATACGTCCGAAATTCCAAGCCCTCGACGGCGGCTGCAGCGCGCTCGGCCCACTGGCGCACTTGCGAGAAAATCCCTCTACAAATGCGACAGCCCTGCTCGCTTTCGAGAAAGACGTGCCCTTCCATATTGAGCACGGTGCGCAGAGCTCGCCCCCGCTGCACGTTGCGCAGCCCTCTCCCCAGCTGCGAGAACGCCCGCCCCAAACAGTGATCGCACAGATCCCCTTCGCTCAGCATCTGCCGCGCTTTCTCCAGCAGAGCGGACATGCGACCTTGGCCCCCTCTCGTTCACACGGTACATTATACCCCAGCGGAGGCCCGCCCTGACACGAGAGGTCTAAACCACGTGAAAAACGCTCTACACCGTAGGCCAAGAAAGCATCAGCGCATTACAGCAAGTGGGCTTGTCCTTGTCGGGCTTGTTGCGATCCTACTGCTGGCTCTCACTCAACTGGAGCGTCCCGCGCAGCCAGTCTCGAAGGCCGCGCTCGTCCCGCCTATAAAGAGCACTTCCCCTCTTGACTCGTCTCTGGAGAAACTCCCACAAGTCCGCGGGGTCTACCTGCCGGCAGGCGTCGCAGCCAACCCCAAAAAGCTCCAAGAGATCATAGAAAACTCGCAGCGCCTTGGATTCAACGCCCTCGTCATAGACATCAAAGATAATCATGGCACGGTAGCCTACGACACGAAAGTGCCGTTAGCGCAGAAGATCGGGGCGCGTGTCGCTCTTCTCAAACTCGACGAACTCTTGCCCCATCTGAAGAAGCTGGGGTTTTACGTAATCGCCCGCCAAGTCGTCTTCTATGATCCCAAGCTGGCTCGGTATCTGAGCGCATTGCCGACCGAGAGGGAGTCCCAGCGATGGGTCTCTCCAGCAGACGAGCGCGCTCAAGAGTATAATCTCGCAATCGCTGAAGAGGTCGCGTCGCTGGGCTTCGACGAGCTGCAGTTCGATTACATACGTTGGCCCGACGGGGGAGCGTACAAGCCCATCTACGCCCAACGATACGAAACTATCGAGAGGTTCTTGCAGCGTGCTTCTGAGAGACTGGGCAGGAGGATTCGGCTCTCGGCGGACGTCTTCGGGCGGACGCTCTGGGGTTGGAATCTCAAAAAGATAGACCCCATCGGGCAGCATTTAGAGACTTTCGATAGATTTTTCGACGTGCTCTCGCCGATGGTCTACCCGTCGCATTACGAGACGGAAGAGCTGCGCGCCGACCCCTACGGAACGGTCAAGAAAGCTTTAGAGAGCGGGCTGAGGCGCAATCTCAAGCTCAGGCCATTCTTGCAAGCGTTCGAGATGCGCATTCCCAACACTATGAGTTATGCGCGTTACATTCGGGATCAAATCCGAGCTGTGCGCGAGCTGGGATTAGAA
>JBBISQ010000068.1:0-9100 GCA_037441155.1 Candidatus Fraserbacteria bacterium | reverse complement strand
TGCTCAGCTTGGCGAAGCTGTGCCCCAAGCGCCAGCTTCTGCACCCTGCCCACAACGCGCGAGGTCGTCAGCTCAAGCTCCGCCCGCGCCGCGCTCTCGAACTCGGCAGTGTGCTCCAGATGGGCGATGAACCGAGGGCTTAACGAATTGATTGTCTCTTCGAGCCAGCCCAAGAAACGTTGATCTGTTTTGAGCGCAAACTCCATCGAGTAATCGAAGGCGAGCACGGGCTGTTGTGTCATAAGATCAACCCCGGCGTAGAGCGTATAGTCACTGTGTCCGAGGGGGTCGAACCCGACCAAGACGACAGCGGGCTGCACGGGATTGGGAACGGGCACCCACAGGCGCGGCGCTAAGAACTCTGCCGCGCGATAGGGCCGCGAGGGAAGATCGCTCGTGCGCCAGCCCGCCCACGGGGGGATTGTCTCAGCAGTAAATTGCACGGGCTTCCAGCTTTGGGGGTCGTAGTCCATCAGATGCAGCTCATAGCCCTTGGTGCTGTAGCTGATAAACGCGATCTTGGTCGAGTCCGGAGAGATCGCTGGGGCGAACGCCCCGGTGAGCACGTTCGTCACTTGGAAGAACTGCCCATCGGAGACGCTATACGCATAGAGATTGTAGACGCCGTCGCGCTCGGAACTGAAGAGCACGAAGCGCCCATCGGGGGACCAGTCGGGGTCGAAATCTCCGGGCTTGTCTTGGGTGAGCGGGGTTAACCTAACCCCATCCCCTTCCCTCAAGGGAAGGGGCTCCCCTCCCCCTTCAGGGGAGGGGCTGGGGGAGAGGTCAAGCAGATACAAATCTTGATAGCCGCCCATCTTCCAGAGCGTCAGGGCGATCTGGGTCCCGTCAGGCGAGATCGCAAACGAATCTATCAGGGTTCCTTCGGGAAATTCGAAGAACGGGACAATCTTTTCGTCCTCGTAGATCGCGAGGATCGGCGCTTGGCCGTCGGGGCGTTGCTGGGCGAAGAGAATTCTTTTGCCATCGGGGAAGAAGACGGGATGATACGCCCGGGCGCGCTCCGTCAACTTCCGCTCTTCTCTCTTCTCCACGTCCCACAGATAGAGATCGGCGTACAGATAGCGATTGTCGGAGATCTCGTGCTTGGTGTAGAGCACGTACTTGCCGTCGGGGGAGAGTTGGGGTGCTGGAGCGAAGAACGGCGGCCGAAAGAAATCGAGCTCGAAGGGCACGGTGAAGAGCGCTTGATCGTCTCTGCCGTCAGGAGTGATGCGCCGGATGGACGCTTCGCGAGTCCTATCTTTGTGATAGTAATAGAGAGACTTTCCGTCGGGCGCCCAAGCAGGATCGTTGTTCCAGTAGCTCAAGCGCCCTAGCTTTTTAGAGGGCGTGACGCCCGCGCTCTTGATCTTCTCAATCTGGGGCTCAAACTGGGCCTTGAGCCACTCGTGCCAGGCTCGCTCGAGTTCGTGCTCCGAGACGCCAAGGGCTCTTCTGAAGACGCTCCCAAAATCGTTGAGCGCGCCAAACGTGAGGAGGGGTAGGAGCGAGTCGGCGTTGATCTCGTCTATCAAGGCGAGCTTGTCATCCCCGTATCTTTCGGCGATGAAGCGCACGAACCACGCGCCCCAGTCGTGGGCGAGCATATATCCCGAGGGCCACTGCGGGGGATCATACCCGTAGCCAACGCTCATCTGGTCGAGCGAGATAAATTTATTTTCGAGAACTTGGGCGCGGAAGTACATGGCATCACGGGCGGAGTTGGAGCGCGATGCTCCGGTGCGTTTGAGCTCAAAATAGATGGGAATCCCTTCGATCAGCGTGCCGGGCTTGGCGCTATTGGTGAGCGTGAGCACCGGCCCGAGCCACGGGCGCAACTTTTCAGAAAGCCCCGAAGCTTTCATAATATCAAAAACGTGGCCGATCTCGTGATATAAGACGTCCTCAAGCCACGAGGGATTTTGCGGGTTGAGCCATTCGTTAAAGACGCGGGCGTTGGAGACGCTGGCGATCACGTCGCCGAAGGGATTAGCTGCTCCAACGGCAAAGTCCGCCGGGTCAGCCAAAATAATATTAATTTTGAAGGGCACAGTGTATTTCAGCTCTCTGACCCAAAACTGAAAGGCTTCCTCGCTCACGAGCGCCGCTTCTTTGGCAATGCTCTCTAAGCCCTCGTGATAGATCACGTGAAAATGTTCTGTCTGCAGAACGTACCAATCGAGCGTAGGATCTAGATCGAGAAACTGCGCCGAAGCGACAAAGACGCTCCCGGCTATGACGATCAGCAATGCGAAGACGCTGCGACAGATTGAACGCATACGTGCCTCCTTTGAAATGTTTGAATCACGGAAAGCACTGAATAAGCCACAGAACACAGGGAAGAATGGCTTCTTTCAGCGCTTTCCGTGGCCCATGCTGTGTGCTCCGTGATTCAAACTATCCCCCGAAGTCTTCGAGCTTAAAATTTTCGGCTTCTTCGATCACTTTCTTGACACGCAACTGGGCTTCGCTCAATCTCTTCTGAATCGAGTCCGCCAGCTTGACCCCCTCCTCGAAGAGCTCTAAAGACTCTTCCAGAGAGATCTGCTCGTTCTCTAACTGCCGGACGATCTCCTCCAGTCGAGCGAGTGCCGGCTCAATCTTGAGAGATTTCTTCTCCATGATCGGCCTCCTTGGCCTCGACGCGGCTGAGCAGTTTCCCCTCATGGAGCCGAATCGTGACGCGCTCGCCGACGCGCACCTGCTCCGCCGAGCGCACGATCCGCCCCGCTTCGCTCTCGACGACCGAAAACCCGCGCCGCAACACGCTGGCGGGATTTAAGCTCTCCAAGCGCTCGACTAAGCGCTGCCACCGCTCGTGATGGCGGGCCAGGCGCTCGCGCATCGCGCGCAGCACAAGCTCTGACGCGTGATCGAGCGACTGCTCGTGCTCGCGTAGAAGCTGCACCGGGCGGTGCAGCCCGCGACTGCGCCGCAGCATCTCCAGGCGCATAAGATAATTATCAATGCGCCCAGAGATGGTCTGCTCTAGTTCTGTTCGTGCGCCCTGGGCACGCTCTATCAGTGCTCTTCGGTCGGGGACGGCCATCTGAGCAGCAGCTGTGGGCGTGGGCGCGCGAAGATCTGCGACAAGATCGGCAAGCGTGACATCTATCTCGTGGCCCACTGCAGAGATGATCGGGATAGACGACTCGAAGATCGCGCGGGCCACGGGTTCCTCGTTGAACGCCCACAGGTCTTCCAACGAGCCGCCTCCCCGGGTGACGATCAGGGTGTCTATGGGGTCTATCTTTAGTGAGAAGCGATTGGCGGAGCGGATCGCCTCGGCGATCTCCGCGGAAGCGCCTTCCCCTTGGACTTTGGCGGGGAAGAGCAGCACCTCGACGATGGGGTATCGCTCTCTCAGGATTTTCAGAATATCTCTGAGGGCAGCGCCTTCGGGAGAGGTCACGATCCCCAGTCTTTCGGGGAATTGCGGGATGGGCTGCTTGAAGCGGGCGTCAAAGAGCCCCTCAGCATGCAGACGCTCCTTGAGCCTTTCAAACTCTAATTGAAGCTTCCCCATGCCCGCCGGGCGCATCTCAAAGACGTTTATTTGATAGCGCCCCTTCCGCTCGTAGAGGGTGATCTGGCCGAACGCGATCACTTTCTGGCCGTCGGCGGGGGCAAACTGCAGGAGCGCATTCTGATCTGAAAACATCACGGCTTCGATCTCGGCGGACTCGTCTTTGAGGGTGAAGTACATGTGGCCGTTGCGATGGTGGGTGAAGTTAGAGATCTCGCCTTCGAGCCAGAGGGCGGGCAGGCCCGCTTCGAGTAGATCGTGAACGACACGATTGAGCTGGCTGACGGTGAAGAACCTCTCCCCCAGCGCCTCCTCCGAAGAGGGAGGGGAGCCCCTTCCCTTGAGGGAAGGGGGTGTGGTGAGGTCTTTGGCGAACAGCGACCGCATCTCGCTCATCGCTCTATCTTAGCGCGAGAGCATCGTGTCGGGCAAGTGTGGGATTTAAAACTTCACGCTCATCGAGGGGCTAATGTAGAGCAAATATTCGCGGCGAAGCTGCGCCTCGATGGTCACTAGCCAGGCCCAGGCCCCTGGTCCCCCAAACCCCCAACTCATCTCGACTTTCTGATTGTAAAACCCATTGATGAGCCCTCCCAAGAACGCCGTCTGCGAGCGAAATCTGAAGGGGTCAAACTCGGCCGTGACTTCAAGAGTGTGCAGCAGCCCCACGGGGTCTTGGATGACCAGCTCGTCTTTGAACGAGATCCCCTCCCACTGGACGAAGAAACTGAAGCGCTTTGCCGGAAACTGAAAGAGCCCGTTGGGATCAATGAACTCAATCTCAAAGAGCCCCTCTCCCAACTGCACTGTCCAGCCGAAGCTCACAAACGACGGCGTCGCTAAGTCGTTCAAGACGATCTTCTGTTGCACGACCGCGCCCAACACAGAGATCCTTAGCGAGAGAACGATTTGTGAGAGCTCGATCGTCGTGAAGTCGAAAGCGAACTCGGCACCGAGCGTCACGCCGGCCAGCGTGAGATTCCTGATGATGAGCTTCTCTTCTTGGAACTCAAATCCGGGCACCACGCGCCCTTCAAAGTATCGTTCGAGGGCCTTGCACTCGCCGAAGCACTCCCAGCCCTGCCGTGCCCCGATGTACGTCTGGGAGATGACCTCCGCGCCGCCCAAGGTGACGCCCCCGGCTTCAAAGATAAAGCCGCTGTGCATGTCCGGTTGGTTGGTGATCCCAAAGTTCGCGATCAGCATAGTGATGGAAAACTTCACACCGTAGACGTTTACCCCCATCTGGGAGATGAGCTTTCTGAACTCCAAGGGAGTATTGAGTGTGGGAGCGAGGAGCTTCGCTAAATCCAAGGGCGAAGCCAACTCGTCTATGAACATTCGGAGCGAGACGCCGACCAATCCCGGATCGGGCTGGGCAAACTGAACTGTCCAGAAGGGGTCGTCGTCGACCTCTAAGATATTGGGAGCGAAGATGACGACGTTTCGGAACGAGATGACCATGCCTGCGTACATCTCGAAGGCTTGGAACTCCGCGCCCTGGAAACTGAAGACGCTCGTGCTGTTAAGGGCCAGCCCGCTGATGAACAGCCCCAGCTGCAAGGTCGTCTCGGCATCCACGTTGATCTGGTCTATCTTCGTTTGGCCGGGGTTGAGCGGCTCGAAGAAGATCGCCACAGTGATCTCGCCGGAGACCGGCGCAGCAAGAACAGTGCTCAGTTCAGGGTTCCACGTTATCAGTTGAGAGAGAACGACAAGAGCAACACAGACGAGCTTCTTCATGGTGCTGCGATCACCACCTGGCCGGGCAGAGGAGGCCCCATCGGGACCGGCTGCCCCACTCTGTCAGTGAAGAGATCTACAGCCGTGATCGTGAGGGCTGTCTGAGCGCCCACGGCCCCCACGGCCTGCACGGTCATCTCGATGATGGGAATCTCTAAAACTCCCAGCCCTGCTGCAATAATAGGCCGGATGCTCCCCCCAGGAAAGCTCGCGGCAAACTGCACCCACCCCATGGCGTTGTTGATGGTGCTCCCGAAGACAGTGAACCCGTTCACGCCTGTCAGCCCTATGACTTGGATGACCGATGGGTCAAACGTCAGGAAGCCTGTGGGACCGACTTGGATGGCCTTGGCGTCCGGGGGATTCAAGATGTTGATGCGGACGACGCCCGTTCCCCCGCTGGGCAGGGTCAGCGTGCCTACGGTCACCCGCGTGCGATAGGACCCTTCGCAGCCTGTTAAAGCTGCGACTACGACGAGAAGCGCGAGCGAGAGTGTGACAAGTCTCATCGGAGGATCACCAGCTTGTGCACAGGGCTGCGCGCGAGCGAGCCGTCGGTCCCTCGAACGCTCAGCACGTAGAGATAGACGCCGTTGGCGAGGGCGCGTCCGTCTTCCGTCACGGCGAGCCAAGAGAGCTTCGTGCCCCTCTGCCACTCGCTCGTAAAGAGGGCTTTTCCGGCAAGATTGAAGACTTGAACGCTGATTTCAGCGATGCCCACCCCTTGAGCGCGGAAGCGGATCAAGCGACCGAGAGCGCGATGCTCAGCGCGTTCAAGGGTCACGGGGGCAGAAGAGCGCAGGGCGGTTGCTTGGGGAGAGCGCGCGTCGAGCGGCGGGCAGTAGACCCGATAGCCACGGGCGATCTCGCTGATCAGCGTGGCATCGCGCACGTCAAGGACGCCGAAGGGCGGCGCGACATCGGCAGCAAGACGCTGGGATTCGGTGAGCCGAATATCCCTATCTCCTAAGATCGCGCTGGCGACCAGTTTCGCATCAGCGTCTTCGACAATCCCGTTGTTGTCAACGTCGCCGCAGAGCAAGAAGGAGCTGCCCAGAGCGACGAGGGTCGCGTCGTTGGGCGTGGGCGTGCGGGGATCGTCGCTGTACTGTGCAGATATGGTAGAACCCGAAATCTGAGCTTGATTGGCAATCGTCAACACTTCTGACGGCAAGGGGTTATTGATCCGAACCCGGAAATTCCAGCGCTTCTGTCCCCCAAATGCCCCGATGACTCCCAGAGCGCCGCTGAGAGCAGATTGTGCCGCTCCTCCGACAAGACTAGTTTTGGGATCCAGCGTATCGGAGAAGGAAACGTCTGAGGCATCTCTGGTCCCAGCGTTGATGAGCGTTAGGGTATACTCGATGATATCTCCGGGGCTGATGGTGCCGCTGTGATCGGTGTCATAGACCAAGAAGACGTCTTTTGTGAAGTGCATGAGCGGCGCGGCAGCGATCGCTGTCTTCGTCAGATCTTCCTGGGCGGGGGTGTCGGGGTCATCGCTCGATGTGCTCCCTATGCCGGGAATGTTCACCAACGCTTGGTTGGAGATATGAGTAATGCTCGACGGCAAAGCTTCTTTCACCGCAATATCGAACGAGATAGAAGCCATACCGTTCGGCGGGATTCTGTCTATGAGAACCCCCACGGAGTTATCCCCAACGGTATTGCCCGTCTGGACTGTCCCTATGGAAGTCCGCACGCTGCCTACGATGAGCGACGTGTTCGGATCAGGTGTATCGCTAAGAAAGACGTTGGTCGCTTCAGTGTTCCCAATGTTGATGAGCGATACGTGATAACTCAGAGTATCGCCGGGGCTGGGAAGGCCATCGCCGTCGGCGTCAACTTTGAGAAAATCTCTCATAGAGACGAGGACGTAGGGCTGGTCGGTGATGACGGTGCGGGTTGGGTCATCCACGGCGGGGGTAGTGGGATCGTCGCTAGGGAAGCTGGGGGCATTGTCGCTGCTCACGAGGGCACGATTGGAGACGGCCGCGACGCCGCCGGGCAGCGACGCGTTCACTCCGACGCGAAAAGTCACAGTGGCGCTCTCGCCGTTGCCCGTGAGCGTGCCAAGATTTACTTGAACAAATTTGTCGTGTTCCGCGTTGCCGAAGAGCACTGCCCCCTGGGTCGTCGTGACGCTCCCGATGACGAGCGTCACGTTGGGATCAAGTCCGACGGAGAGCGCGACTCCCCCAGCATTCTCGCGCCCCACGTTCGTCACGGTGATCGTATATTTGAGAATATCTCCAGGGCTGGGAAGACCGTTCCCATCAAGATCATTGAAGATCGAGTATGTCTTTTGGACTCTCAGGAGAGGTGCTATGCTCACGAAGAGCTCTGTTGGGTCGAGCGGGGTGGGCGTTGTAGGGTCGTCAGTCGGCTCATCGGGGCGCTCGTTGCTGGAGACGAGCCCCTGGGCGCGAATGCTGACGATCCCCTGAGGGAGCACGCTCTTTATGCGCACCCGAACCTGAATCGTCGCCGACTCGTTGGGGTCAAGAATCCCTAGATCGACCCGCACTTGAGAGGGAGCTGGGACTATCGTCCCGGAAGTCGCGGTGACGCTGTTCTCCACAAGGGTCGTATTGGGGTCTGGGGTGAAGCGAAAGACGACACCCGTGGCCGCGACCGGCCCCCTGTTGGTGATCGTCACGGAGTATTCTACAGTGTCTCCGGGACTGGGGCCTACGGGTGGCGTGTCTTCGACCGGAGACGCTGCGAGAATCGCTTGAAGCTGCGGGCTGTGGGTAGCTGTCCCGACGGTCGTCGTCAGGGAGGCTGAGTTATTGGCCGTGTTGGTCTCTGAGGAGTTGGTCGTCGCTTGGGCAATTGTCGTCAGTGCAGTACCCGTGGGAACGGAGCTGAGCACCGCGACTTGGACGCTGAGCGACCCGCCCTGGCCTGCAGCGAGCGAGCCGATCGAGAACGTCAGTGTCTGTCCGGAGTTGCTTGTGGGCGCTGAGCTGGCGCTCACAAACTGGGTGCCGTCGGGAAGCGTGAGCGCGATCTGGACGTCTTCAGCGACCGACGGCCCGGCGTTGTGATAGTTGAGAATAAAATTGAGTGAGCTGCCGGGGAGCACCGTCGTGGGGCCGGAGAGAGAGAGCTCAATATCTGTCGAGCTGTTGACGCACGCCGTATCCGAAGCGACGACCGACGCTGAGTTGAACGCCCCTTGAGCTGTATTGCACACGGTATCGGCTGAGGTCGCAGTGCCTTGAAAGCCTACGGTGCCTGCGGGGTTCTGCACCGCAGGGATGGGGTCAAGAATGACCCAGCGAAGCGCGGTGACGCTCGCGGCAGAGCGCGGTTCTGCGGCGACAAACGTCGCGCCACCATCAGTAGACCAAAGCGTGAGACATTGAGCGCTGCACGTTGCACTTCCCGCAACGTAGGTGATCTCTGACGGGAGAATATTCGTGATCACGAGGCCGCTTCCCGAAGCGGGATCGCCCGCAGGGGCTCCGCCGGTGTTGCCGTAGGCGATAGAATACGTGAGCGTTGCCCCGGGAGTTGCAGCCGTGGGCGTGACAGACGTGTCGAGCGCGAGCTTTCCTGCGGTGTCGCGGACTTGAATATTGACAGTGATCGCGCCGATATCAGCATTGAATTTGTGCCCATTGCCCGAAGCCGCTTGTTGATAGGGCTGGAGCGTCGTCGAACAGTTTCGCAGCCCGATGAACGTATATCGAACATAATCTGCAAGATCGCGTACGTAGTTGGGCGGCGGGTTATGGGAACCGATCCCCGTGAAGTAGATCTGATCGGTGTAGGGCGTCGCTTTGATACTATTCAGGGCGACTTCCGTGCGCACGAGTCGCA
>JBBISQ010000067.1:0-9296 GCA_037441155.1 Candidatus Fraserbacteria bacterium | reverse complement strand
ACCGGCCCGATCCCAGAGCGAACAATTTGGGAGCGAAGGGGGTAGGCGAGCCGCCGATCATCCCCACGGCCGCAGCGATCGCTAACGCCGTTGCCAACGCGCTCGGCGTGCGCATCTACGAGCTGCCCATCACGCGCGAGAGAATCCTCAAAGCCCTAGGGAGGAAGTAGAAACTCATGCGCCCCTTTGAACACGTCAACGCACCGGACATAAAGACGGCCATCGCGCTCTTGAGCGAGCCCGCTACCGAAGCTCTCGCCGGTGGCACCGATCTGTTGGGCGAACTCAAAGCGCGCTTGCGCAGCCCCAAACGCTTAGTGAACCTCAAGACCCTCTCCAAGTTGGGCGAGATCAGCTATAGCCCAAGAGCTGGGCTGAAGATCGGTGCGCTCGTGACGCTCTCTGAGATCGAGCGCCATCGCGTCATTCGAGAGAGGTTTTCAATTCTTGCTCAAGCAGCCGCATCAGCGGCAACGCCTCAACTGCGCACCATGGGCACAGTCGGGGGCAATCTCTGCCAAAAACCGAGATGTTGGTACTATCGCAACAGGCTCTTTCCCTGTTGGCTCAAGGGTGGCGAGAAGTGCTTTGCTGAAGACGGAGAGAACAAATATCATGCGATTCTGGGGGCTGATCGCTGTCACGCGGTGCACCCGTCGGATTTGGCTCCGGCACTGATTGCGCTTGACGCTTCTGTTAGAGTCGTCGGGCCGGATCTGGACGGGGAGATCTCGCTCGAAGAGCTGTATACAAAGCCCACAGCAAGCCGCCGCCAGATGACCATCTTAGGGCCGGGTGAGCTTATCGCTGAGGTGCATGTGCCCGCCCCCACAGAGGGCGCGCGCGGGGTCTATCTCAAAGCGATGGAACGTGGGAGCTGGTCGTTCGCGCTGGTGAGCGTCGCTGCGCAGCTGTGCTGTGAGGGTGAGCATATCGCTGACGCTCGGTTAGTCTTGGGCGGAGTCGCAGCGATCCCTTGGCGGGCCAAAGACAGCGAGAGAATTCTTCTTGGACAAAAGTTCTCTGAAGAGCTGGCTGAGCGCGCTGCTGCGGCTGCCGTGGCTGGGGCGCAGCCACTGCGGGAGAACGAGTACAAAGTGCCGTTAGCTCAGGGCTTAGTCAAGCGAGCGTTGGGATTGCTTGCCCACGGGAGCTAGTTCATAGCTACAGTCCGATGCTCCTCTTCGTCCCAGGAGGCAGCATCTTCGGCGGGCTCGACGTGGATGGTGACGCTGGCGCGGGGCAGAACAGCCTCGATCTCGCGTTCTAAGCGCTCACACAAGTCGTGGGCGGCCTGGACCGTCCGCGCGCCGGGGACGACCAGATGGAGATCAATGAAGCGCCGCGGGCCGGACTTGCGCGCCCGCAACCGATGATAAGCAACAAAGTGATCCTGGTTCTCTTTCAGTATCTTCTCGATCTGCTCGAGCTCTTCCGAAGGCAAGTTGTAGTCCATCAATCCGTCCACCGAACGGCGGACCAGCCCAACCCCCGCAATAATGATATGCCCAGCGATAGCCAGGGCAATCAATGGGTCAAGCCAGTGCCAGCCCGTCAGTGCCAACGCGATCAAGCCGGAGACGACGCCCACGCTCGTCCAGACGTCGGTCAATAAGTGTCTGGCGTCGGCTTCGAGGGTAATCGAATCGTAGCGTTTGGAAGCGCTCAGCAACGCTCGCGCGACGATGAAGTTCAGCAGCGACGCGCCCCCTGTGATGGCCAATCCCCAATCGAGCTGGGTGAGCGCCACGGGATGAACCAGCCGACCGATAGCCGCGTAGGCGATGCTGGCAGCGGCTATGAGAATCAGCATGCCTTCAGCGCCACTGGAGAAGTATTCAGCCTTGTCGTGGCCGTAGGGGTGGGTCTTGTCAGCGGGGCGTGCCGCGATTTTGAGGGCGGTCAGCGCGATCAGTGCCCCAGCAAGATTCACGAGCGACTCTAAAGCATCGGAGAGGATTCCGACCGAACCGGTCAGCCCATGCGCAGTGAACTTGAGGGCAAGCGTCGCCACCGCTGCGCTGACAGACAGCAGGGCGAAGCGGGCTTTCGCGTCGTTCATGACGGCTAGAGTGTAACGAAAAGCCCACAGGGAGTCAAAAAAGAGCTTGAGCTACAGCGTGGAGCTAATGGGCCCAACGGCCGTCCAACCCCAAGTGTATCGGGAGTGGGGAAGGCACGACGATCCACGCGCTGGGGGTGAGGGCAGAGAAGACTTCCGCGTGCACGCGCTGACAGCGTGTCGAGAGTTTCGCAGAGCCGTCTCGTATGGTGCCCGCAGGCGAAAGATCCTTCTTCCTCAAGAGTTGATAGAGCCAGTGTCCGGCCAAACGCTGGGAGCAGGCGGCGCGCTCCCGCTTGGTCATCTTCTTCGTGAGAGGGTGCGTCAGCAGTCTCTTGAGATCTGTGAGATCAGACGGGGCGATTGCGTTGACTGGGCCGCCCCAGCGCCGGCGGAAGCTCGTGAGTTTTTCGAGCATCTCGTCGAGAGCGCGCTCGGTCTTGGCCGGCCGAGCTGCTGTGTGATCGGGATCGGGAATCTCCAAGATCATAGCGAGAAAGCTTTCGAGGGCATGGCCGTCCCAGTGCCCCCCAAAGCCGCTGTGAAACCACGAGTCTTGCTGGCAGTGCAGATAGACCCCGATAGCGACGAGGGCCTGGGTGAGCTCGTGGGGGTTCTGTCGGGCTTGATCGAGAGCAGTGTTGGCTTGAGCTTCTAAAGAGGCGAGGTTTTCCAGCACATCGGGGTTGCGAGAGTGCTCTCGACTGGCGCGGCGATCGTCGGTGGCGCTAAAGCAGTGGAATCGCAGGCTCTTGGGCGAGATGTGAAGAAGCTGGGAGCGCCCTGTCATTTCGAGCGACGCTGTGGTCTCTTCGTTCTCGTCTATGGCGAGATCGGCGCTGGCAATGAGCTGGGCCTCTTCCCAGCTCCAGCCCGCGGCGAGCGCGACGAGAAACGTGATATGATAATGAAAGTGCTTTTCTGCTGCATTCACCGTGGAGCAGGCGAGCACGCTCAGCACGAGAGTGATTCCGGCGCATCGTCTCATACGCATATCACCGCGCGGCGCGAGAGCGCATCGAGCACCCGCTCTAAGCGCATCCCTCGCGAGCCTTTCAGCAAGATAAAGTATCGTCTGGCGTCTGTCAAGTTGAGAGCTCCAGCGACTTCGTCAGCGGTGACATAATACTGAGCGGGGATACCCAGGCGCGCGGCTTCTTCGCCGATGCATCGCGCCTGCTCTCCCACGATGATAAGCCTATCAGGGCGCACGCGGGGATCAGCAAGAAATCTCCCGATCTCACGATGGGCTCTCTCGCTGAACGCTCCTAGTTCGAGCATATCTCCCAACACGAAGATTAGTTCTTCGTCGGGCTGGCGGAGCTGCGCAGCGCAGAGGATCGCTTCGCGCATCGAAGCGGGGTTAGCGTTGTAGGCGTCATGGAGAACAGTGATCGCCGTGTCTGGGATTGAGATGAGCTGGAGTCGTCCCCACGCGCCACGAGCGTCTCTCAATCCGCGACGGATCTGGGAGAACGAGAGTCCAAGGTGTTGCGCGACGGCCGTCGCTGCGAGCGCCGCGAGCACTGCTGGTCGCCCCAGGAGCGATACGCTCATTTCGTTCTGCCATTCAGGGCTTCTTATGGAGAAGCGTGTCCCGTCACGCGAGATCGTGAGCTCCTCAGCGACGAAGTCGTTGTGCGGGGCAAACCCAAAGGTGACGATCCGGCAGCGGGCTTTTCGTCGCGCGACCGCGAGTGCTTGGGGATTGTCACCGTTGACGACGGCAAGCCCCGAAACAGGGAGGGCTTCCAAGAGTTCCGTCTCAGCTTCGACGATCTTCTCCAGGCTGCCCAACGTCACTACATGCTCTTCGCTGATGCTCGTGAGCACGCCAATCGTAGGCGGAGCGACCTGACAGAGCGTGCGCACGTCTCCCACAGCAGTGGTGCCCATTTCCAGGACGAGCACTTCTGTAGTGTCTGGAGCGTTGAGCACCGTCAAGGGCAGGCCGATCTCGGTGTTGTGGTTCCCCATGGTCGCATGGGTACGCAATGCGTGAGTCAGCACGTGAGCGATCAGCTCTTTCGTAGTGGTCTTGCCGTTACTGCCAGCGACAGCGACAACCGGAGCGTTGAGCTTCGCGACAGCCCAGTGGGCGAGATCGCTCAAGGCGCGCAGCGTATCTTCAACCCGAATCGCAACGACAGATTTGGGAAGAGAACACCTGGGCTGTCGCTGAAAGAGGAAGCCGTGGGCTCCTCGGTGGAGCGCGTCGGCGATATAGTCGTGCCCGTCGCACCGTGAGCCTACCAAGGGCACGAAGAGCTCTCTTGGAGAGATCGTGCGAGAGTCTATCGAGACGCCGTCGAGAACTGTCTGGGGCGAGCCGTGCACGAGCGTTCCGCCCGTCGCGTGCGCGATCTCCTCTGCTGAGAGCTTCATGCTTGCATCATAGTACGCCTTGAGAGAACAAGCACGGACTGGTGTCCCCTGACTGAAGGATTCACAAAACTATTTGCCTGTCGGGGTATCTTCGCTTTAGAATAAAAAAAAGGAGGCTCTATGAGAAAGATTTTCGCTGTATCAGTTTTATTCTTGGCACTCCCGCTCTTCGCGATGGCGCAGAGCTTCAATCCCGTCATTGAAGAGAACAGCGTCGACGGGCTGCTGCTCGGAGCCGAAGGGAGCTATAAATTTTTTGGCTGGCTGGAGCCGTCGCTTGGGATAGCCTACGGCTTGCAAAGTCAAAAACTTCGATATAGAGCGGGTGTTGGTGTGTGGGACGCGAAGATCTCAGTTGTGGACTGGCCGCGCACGCCGGTCTTAGGGCGCATAGGCGAAGCGGGCGTGAAAGCCACGCTCAAGCTCCCTTGGAATCTGCCCACGGTCAGCGGCTTCTTCGGGAGGCTCTGGCCCTGGCCGCACGATCCCCATCCGCCTGATATCGCGTATGCGATGTGGGAATCGAGTCGCAGCTTCAGCTTGCCCTTTGGGATCGAGCTTGGGGTCTTCCAGCAGGCGTTGGTGGGGTGGTGGCAACTGGGGGTCTTGCCTTCGCAGTTCCAGTACAGACAGACTCAGCTCTCCCTGCGCCGCGAGTTGTTCAGTCTTCGTTTCAGCTACGGCACCCTTGAGAACGAGAGCAAACTTCCCGATTTCATCTTCGTTCAAGGTGTCAAGGGCGACAGCACGACTCTCCAGGGCGATCAGTTCTGGACGCTGCACTTCGAGCGGGCTTTTGACGTGATAGCGATCCCCGTGCCCATCACGGTGTTGCCGCAGTCGCTCGCGCTGCTCGTGCAGGGGGCTGTCTTCTTTCAGATTGCAGCTGCCGGAAAGAGTGAGCCGCCAAGCGATGCGCAGGGCGAGGAGAAGACCGTTTGGCAGAATCGGCTCTCGTGGGGCATGAGCGTTCTGATCTCATTAGAGAAAGCGGGTGTCACAGCCCGTGCGGATTTCGTCTTCACCCGTGATGGCCAATTTCACTTCCTCTTCAATTTCTGAAGGAGGTCTTCTATGATGCGCCATCTTCTGATGACAGCGTTGCTTGTGGCTTGTGGTTCGCTCGTGAGCTATGGACAATTGACGATCTTCGATCCGGCGCTCGTCTGGCAACAATTAGAGACAGAGCACTTTCTTATCGTCTTCCATCAGGGATTAGAGAACATCGCCCACGAGACGGCGACCGTCGCCGAAGAGTCGTATGAGATCATCAAGAAAGAGTTCGGCAAGGCCCCAACTGATAAAGTGTATGTCGTCATCGCTGACTACATAGACTCGATTGTCGGCTCGGCCACGCCCTTCCCCCAGAACACTATTTATATCGGCCCGGCGCAGATGCGCCTGGCCGACTGGGCCAACGTGCGCTTAGATAGCTGGATTCGCGTGGTCGTCTATCACGAACTGCTGCATATCATGGACTTAGACATCGCAACGGGGGTCAACGCGCTTTTACGCGCGATCTTCGGGAGAATTGTCGTGCCCAACATGAGCAAGTCCATCACGTTCATCGAGGGCTTGGCTGTCTACGAGAAGTACAAATATTTGGGTGAGTCGCGCCTCAACGACGCCAACACGATCATGATGGTCCGCCAGATGGTGCTCGACAATAGAATCCCCCGATTCGACGAGATCTCGCGATATTATGATCGAACAGCGTGGCCGCCGGTGGGCCTGCTCGTCTATAATTTCAGCTCTTGGTTCTTGCGCTACATTGAAGAGACCTACGGCCCAGAGAGCATGAAAAAGTTTAATGACGTCAACTCTGGGAGCGTGATCAATACGCTCTCGCTCGTATTCTTCAGCGACAACTTCGACGCGATCCTCAAAAGAGCTGTGGGCAAGTCCGCCGATGAAGTCTACGCGGGCTTTCGCGCCTGGCTGCGCCAGAAGTTCTCTGAAGAGATTCAAGCGATCACCCGCGAGGGGCTGACGTCGAGCGTGCGCTTGACGAAGCTCGGCTGGATGAGCCATCAGCCCGCGTGGTCGCCCGACGGGAAAGAGATCGTCTATCGTCATAGCGGGCCGGGGCGCAACGGCATGAGAATCATCAGCGCCGACGGCGAGAACGATCACGAGGTTCTCTTCGGCCCGGCGCAGCTGCCCTCTTTTTCACCTGACGGGCGCTCCGTGCTCTACACCAAGCTCGACCTGAACGGCTTCTACTACGCCTTCAGTGATCTCTATCTCTATGACCTAGAGCAGAAGAGCGAGCGGCGCCTCACCCACGGCGCACGGGCCTACGTCGCAGCCTTTGCTCCCGACGGGCAGACGATCTATTTCGCCCATCACATTGGGCGGGACGCCAGTACGGTGATCTCCAAGCTTGATCTTCAGTCAGGGAAGATCACACCCGTCACAGAGTTTGCTGACAACAGCGTCACCGTGCACTCCCTTGCCGTCTCACCCGATGGGAAGACTTTGGCTCTATCGCTCTGGCGGCGCGGCGGGTATCAAGATATCTATCTGCTTGACCTCTCCCCCAGCCCCTCCCCTTTAGGGAGTGGGCTAGGGGGGAGGTTAACCCCCATCACTCAAGACAAAGACGAAGACCTTGATCCTACTTTCTCCCCCGACGGACAGTATCTGCTCTTCAGCTCTGATAGGGGCGAGTACCGTGTTGCCAATCTCTACGCGTACAAGCTCAGCGACGGCTCGTTCTATAAAGTGACCAACGTTCTGACGGGCGCGTTCGATCCCACCGTCTCGCCCGATGGTACCAAGATCGCGTTCACCGGCTACGGCAGCGACGGCTACGATATCTCTCTTATGCCCTTCGACCCCCAAAGCTGGAAGCCCGTCAGCCTTCCAAAAGAGACTCTTCCGGAATGGCCCGGCTTCCAGAAGACGACTTTTCCGGTCAAGCCCTATGATATGATGCCGTCGCTGCTGCCCAAGCTCTGGCTGCCCTTCAGCGACGGCACGTCCATGGGGATCGTCACGCTGGGACAAGACGTCTTGGGCAAGCACGCTTATCAGATCGTCGCGGGCTGGGACTTTGATCAGAAGAAGCCGTTCTATCTTGTTGATTATATGCTGGCGCAGGTTTTTCCTATGCTCGGGCTCTCCGTGGGCGACACCCGCGATGAGCGCACTCAGAGGATCAGCGCCGTGATGCCGTTGTTGCTGAGCATCTTCCAAGAGCACTGGCTTAGCGCAAGCTACGGCCGTGTAGATCGTCCGGCCAAGGAGCCGCCTGCCCCCTGGACCGAAGACGCCTACGCCGTGCAGTACTCGTATCAGGGCGTGCACGGGGCAGATCTGTGGCGCGACACGCTCTCAGTCTCGGTGCAAGGCGAACTGAAGATCCCCAGCGATGCCAAGACCTATCGCAGGCTCACCGTGACGCTGAGCGAGGTCTTTCGGCTTCCGCTCGCCGAGACGCACACGCTGAGTTTAAAATTTATTGGTGGCTGGAGCGATGCCGAGAGAGCCGAAGACGGCTTTGCGCTTGGCGGGCACACGGGAGAGTTCGCGCTGCGCGGCTTTGCTGAGAAAGCCCAGCAGGGCAAGCAAGCACTCGTCTCTAGCGCAGAGTATCGCTTTCCGCTCTTTGCAGTTGAGCGCGGCTTTGGGTACTGGCCGGTCTTCTTCGATGATTTACGGGGAGGCCTTTTTATAGAGATGGGCTTGGCCGGTGACACGCTCGATATAGATAATCTGAAAATTGGCTTTGGCGCGGAGATCGAGCTCTCGCTGACGACGGGGTATTTTCTGAATTGGGCTCTTCGTGTGGGCGTTGCCCAGGGGCTGGGCGAGCCAAGCCCAAGATTCTATCTGACGATGGGGATGTGAGCGATATCAGCTATTTCGCTTCCAGAGCGGCTGTGACAGCTGCGAGCGCGTCGACTCGCCCCCACCCGAAAGAGTTGTTGGGTCGGTCGCCGCCGCAATCGCCCACTTTCGGCTCAGCCGTCTGACGGATCAGTTCTTCGACTACTTCGACGCGGCCCTTCAGGTGTGGCGCGGCTGATAATATTAATGCCGCGATGCCCGTCACATGTGGCGCAGCTAATGAAGTCCCCCCGACGCTGAGATAGCTCCCCCCAGGCATGGGGCCGCGAATGCTCACCCCCGGGGCGCTCACGTCCGGTTCGATCTGCTCCGTCCCCCAGATCGTCACCGGCCCGCGACTGCTAAAATGCGCGATCTTGTCGTCGCGGGTCGTCGCTCCCACGGTGAACGCGGCTTCGTAGATTGCTGGCGGGTCGATCACCGAGCTACAACTGGGGCCTTCATTGCCTGCAGCAGCAACAAAGAGAATCCCTGCGGCGCGCACGTGCTCCACAGCTTCCTTCAGAGTATCGGGCTCACAGCCCTCCTGCGGCGGACAGCCCCATGAGTTATTGATAACCTGCGGCGCTTTGCTGGGATCGCCCTGGGTCATCGGGTCGCCGTCTAGGGGGAACGGAGCCAAGAAAAATTCTATACACCCGATATAGCGCTCTGGCGTGCCGTAGCCGTCGTAGTCCATATTCCGACATGCGATCCATTGGGACTCAAACGCGACCCCGGTGCGAATCTGTTCGGGTTCGTTGCCCACGACGACCCCAAGCGTGAGCGTCCCGTGATCTCCGGGGTCAATCGGCTCTGGGGAGTTCTCTACGGTGTCGAACCAATTGTAATTATGGTCAGCTGTCTCGTCTTCCCCAGTGTAGCCGCGATATTGATTGATCAGGGCTGGATGGAGCCAGTCTACTCCCGTGTCGGCCCCGGCGACGATCACGCCCTTGCCCGTGATGTCCATCTCCCAGACTTTGTCAGCGTTGATGAGCGTCAGATTCCAGGGGAT
>JBBISQ010000066.1:0-9334 GCA_037441155.1 Candidatus Fraserbacteria bacterium | reverse complement strand
GCAAGGACGAGCTTGGTGGAGACGCCCTGGGCGATGTCTGCCCATCGGAGCTGGAGTTTCTGAAGACTCCTGAAGGTGGGCAGTATCCGTAGCTCTTCCCCTGGCCGCCGGGGTTCCGCAAGTGAGAGCGATCAGCTTTCAGCCCTCGACGTGCTGGCTACTATCTATTCTATTCATATCTCAGCGCTTCCACAGGATCGAGCCGCGCCGCACGCGCTGCCGGATAGACCCCAAAGATCAGCCCAACGATCAGCGAAAACCCTAACGCTAAGAAGAGAGCATACGACGGGATGATCAGCGGCCATCGGCTGAACGACGCGATCGCCGCCGCTGCCCCAACCCCTATGAGCAGCCCTATCACTCCCCCAAGCACGCTCACAAAGACAGATTCGGTCAGAAACTGAAAGAGAATATCTCGGCGCTTCGCCCCAAGGGCCTTGCGAATCCCGATCTCCCGCGTGCGCTCGACAACAGAGACCAAGAGAATGTTCATGATCCCAATCCCACCGACCAATAGAGCGATAGCCGCGATCCCACCCAGCAGAAACGTCATCGTAATAGCATTCTGGTTGACCGTCTCGATAATGTCTTGCTGTGCTCGCACCCGATAGTCTTCAGGGTTGGGAATCCTGCGAGAGAGGATAAATTCAACTTGAGCGATGGCTTCGTCCACTTGATCCGTGCTGGCAACTCGCAGACTATAGGAATTCACCGTGCGATCTCCAGTGATACGGCGGGCGACAGTGGTGACCGGCAGATAGATTCTATTGTCGTATTGCCCAAACCCGAGCTGCCCCTTGCTGGTCATCACGCCGATAATAGTGAAGAGAAAGCGCGTCCCAGCGCGCTCCAGCACGACTTCTTTACCCAAAGGGTCTTCGTCGGGGAAGAGCTGCTGCGCGACTTCACTGCCCAGCACGAGCACCTTCGCGTAGTTCTCTAAATCTTGCTCAGAGAAGAACCGGCCACGTGCGACAGGGTAGTTCACCACGCTCGGATAGGCTGGGGTCACCCCCATCAGCGTCGTCTGGAGGTTGCGGTCTCGATATTTGATCGTCCCGTTGGTCTGAATGATGGGGACGACGTCGCGCACGGCAGGGGCTTTTCTCAGCTCGTCAGCGAGCTCGAGCGTGAACGTCTCGGTGACTTGGGTGCTGGCGACCCCCGCACGCCCAAGGCGGAACGCCGGACTGACGGTGACCAACTCTGCCCCCAATGACTCCACGCGCGAGCGAATATCATACGTGGCCCCTTGGCCGACAGAGATCATCGCAATCACTGACGCGACTCCAATGAGAATCCCCAATACTGAGAGGGCCGTGCGCAGCTTGTGTGCGCTCAGACTGTGCACCGTTGTGCGCAGCATCTCCACAAGGCCCATAGTGCTCCCTTCTTTATTTAGTGTACACGCTCTTCTTTGAGGATGCGCCCATCTTGCATGTGAATGATGCGCGACGCGCACTCGGCTACGCGCCGGTCGTGCGTCACTAAGACGACCGTTCGTCCTTCTCGGTGAAGATCCTGAAAGAGAGCTAAAATCTCTTCGCCGGTCCTGGTGTCGAGATTGCCCGTGGGCTCGTCGGCAAGGAGAATCGCCGGGTCGTTCATGAGCGCTCGCGCGATGGCCACGCGCTGGCGCTCGCCACCTGATAATTGTGCGGGTATGTGAAAGAGACGATCTCCTAAGCCCACGCGCTCGAGCAGCTCTTGCGCTCTGCGGAGCCGCTGGTGACGCGAGATTCTCGCGTAGATCGCTGGAGTCTCGACGTTGCGCAGCGCGCTCTCGCGCGGCAAGAGATTGAACTGCTGAAAGACAAAGCCGATCTTGGCATTGCGAATCTCAGCAAGCTTGTTATCCGGAGCTTGCGAGATGTCAAGCCCTTCTAGGAGGATTTGCCCCGACGTGGGGCGATCCAAGCACCCCAACAGATGCATCACTGTGGACTTTCCCGACCCCGATGGCCCCATGATCGCCACAAACTCCCCCCTCTGAATGACAAAGCTGACCCCGTCGAGGGCGCGAACTTCGACCTCCCCCATCGTATAGACTTTCGTGACGTCTTCCACAGTGAACAAGCGCTCTCCCATGGGCAGTCCCTCACCGTCCTGGAAAGCCGAAGGGCGCGACGGGAACGGTGCGTTGCTGGGGTTGATTTTGTCGCGTCGTGGCGTTGACGGCCAAGACGCGATCCCCCTCCTGAAGCCCTGAGAGAATCTGTGCGACCTCCGTCGTCGTCAGCCCAACGCGCACTTCGACTTGCTCGACAGTCGTGCCCTTGACAAGGGCGACGAAGCTCTTCCCCCCGACAGTTCGGATTGCCGATAGAGGGACTTGGAGGGCGTCTTTGACCTCAGCGACGACGATCTCGGCCTTAGCAGAAAAGCCCGGCTTGATTTTGGGATCGTTCTGTGAGAGCTTGAGGGTCACCGCGACGGCCTTGGTGCTCCCTTTGGCAACAGCTCGATAATCTATGGAGCTCACTGCGGCGTCAAACTGCTCGTCGGGGTAGGCTTCGAACGTGACGCGCGCTCTCTGCCCCAGCGCGATCTCGCGAATATCTACTTCGTCTATGTCAACAGTGACGAACAGTTCATCGCGGTTGAGCAGCGTCATGATATCGGTCGTATTAGTGACGCTATCGCCCTCTTGGACGTGAAGAGCGATCACTTCGCCGTCCCACGGGGCTTTTAAGAGCGTGTACTCGTACTCCTCTTGGGCGATTCTGTATTCGAGTTCTCGAAGCTGTACTTCGTTAGGAGGCGCGCTGATCTTCGCGGCCTCGTAGGCGTTTTTCGCTTGGAGGAGCTTCAGCTCTTGTTGGGCGTTGCTGAGCCGAGCGAGCATTTGGTTTTTTTGAACGCGCTCGCCCTCGTGCACGAGGATCTCTTGGACGATGCCGCCGGTCTTGAAGCGCAGCACGATCTCTTCTTTAGGGAAGACTTCGCCGAACGCCGCGACCGTGCGCACGATGTCTCTTCTCGTGACGGTGACGATATTGGAATCTCGCGCGCGGTCGCTGCTGCGCGCGCTGCTCGTTTGCGCTGGAGCTGCAAAGAATCTCTGATACGCATACACTCCAAGGACGACGACCACACCGAGCAGCACGATCCCGCCCCCTAGCTTTACAGCCCTATTCATCAAGGACCTCCTTCAGGGAGAAGCTTAAGCCCCATGAGTTCTTGTATCTCAAGTATGCGAGCGCGAGCTTATAGAGAGCTGCGCGGCGCTCGTTCTCGAACTCTCTCTGCTCGACGAGGAACTCTTCCCAATCACTCGGGCTGAGCAGTCCGCGCTCCAGTTGTTGTTGCTTCATCGTGTGCTGCAGGGCGACCAGCTCGCTTTGCAGGGCCAGCACGTCGAGCTGACTATACGCCTCCTGCAGGGCGCTGCGGTGAGCGAGCAGTTCCAATCTCACCGTCTCTTTCACGGACTCGAGCGTGCGGCGGGCGGTTGTAAGGGCGCGTTGGGCTTCTTCTCGTTGTAACGTTTGGGCTGTGAGAAAACTATGGCGCACGCTCAGCCCTATGCCCCAGCCGGCGCTCTGATCGTCATACATAAGTGTCAGTCCTAGTTGGGGCAGTGCGTCTTGCTGGGCCTTTCTGAGAAGACGCTCGGCTTCGGTGACTTGGCGCGCGGCGCGGCGCACCCGCGCGTCTTGAGTGATAACTTCCGGGGTGATCTCTAGATGCAGGAGCACGTCAGCTAGGCTCTTTATCTCTTCTATTTTGACAGCCGGGGCGCGCCAAGTCAGCGTCTTTTCGAGCCCATACGTCGCGAACAGCTTCTCTTGGTTGAGAACCCAGTCGCGTTGGAGCTTGGCTAGCTCAAGCTCTCTCTGGCGCAATTCGATCTGAGCAGCGAGAAGGTCTGTCTGTCCGGCTTGGCCGCTCTGGACTCTGCTGCGCATCTCGTCCAGTCGTTTCTGGCTCAGCTCGACGCGTGCCTGCGCGATGGCGATGGACTCTTGGGCAATAGTCAAATCTAAGAGAGCGCTCAGAACGTCGAGCGTGACTTGGCGTTGCGTTTCGGCGAGGGTCTGCTGCGCTTCGGCGAGAGCCGTTGTGCGACGAGAGAGATCGAGTGCCGCATCGGTGAGGCTGAGATCGACGAGCAGAGGGTGTGTTAGCTCGCCGCTGAGGGTCGAGCGCATCCCCCCGCCGGTGTAGCTGAAGCTTCCCGTGTAGCTGAAGCGCAGCGCTGTGCCGGTGGGCAGGTTCAGCCCAACTGAGAGGGTGGCGCTGCCGTGTAGCTGCGTGCCGGAGAGCCCCAAGGGGATCGCGCTTACGGTGAGCTGCGGCATCCAGATGCTTTTGCGGGCAAGCTCCAGCGCGCGCTCGGTTCCCCACACGTCCTCTTGGGCTTGGAGAATCACAGGGGCTTTCTGCAACGCTTGTTGGATGATCTCAGAGATGGGGACAGGATCAGCCTGCACCCCGACACACACTATCGCCCCAGCAAGAGCGAACGCGAACAGCCTCATAGTGAAAAGATTATACTCTAATTATGGAAAACTTGTGAAGAACAAAAAAGCCCAGATGGAGGGTACCATCTGGGCTTTTGCCCGCTACATACCCAGAGACTTGAACGCTCGACTTACTGTCAAGGTCTTCGACCAGCCGGCCTTGGTGAAGACGGTCGTCCCAATGAAGAGATAATCCTCAAACTGCTTGCTCACGCTTAGGGTGTCTGAAGCGAAGCCCTCAGCTGTATAAATAGTCGTGCGCGTGATGGCCCACTCTTGAACACTGAGAGAGATCTCCCAGATCTCTTGAGAGAGCCCGGACATGGTGAGTTCGGTCGTGCGCGCAATCGAGACCCCTTGGATAGAAAAACCCATCGTAAAGGCTTGCTTGGCAAAGCCCTGCAAGGTCATGGTCGTCGCGCTGGAGAGCAAGACGTTCTCAGCTGTGGTCGTTGCTACTCCGAGCGTGACACTGCCAAATGTGAACGTGAACTCAGGCAAGAACGTGTAGCTGTACGCGAACGCTGCAGACAGATCGAGTCCAGCGTACTTGGTGAGTATCGTGACTTGCTCTTGGATGGGGTTTTGGAAGTCTATCACGGCTTGGTCGTCAATAGTAAAGTCCCCCATCACGCCGTGAGCTGTCAGAAGCAGCTGTTTTGGTTGGAACGGCATGAGCGCCATCTCGAGCTGGCCGCCCATCTGCCAGCCTTCCATCACGGTCTGGACTTGCACCGAGCAGAACATCTGATCGAGCATAGCTCCCGAAGGCGTGAGGGGTAAACTGACAGAGACCGTCACGTCTACCGTCTGTGCTGCGGCTGTCACGCTCATTCCCAGCGCGAAGAACACCACCAAAAGCTTCTTCATAGAGACCTCCTTTTCTGCCCCTCATCCTCGGCTCTCCTCCCCTGGGAGGGAGAGGAGCCAGGGTGAGGGTACAGTTTCTACCATAATCGGGACAAGTGGGATTGTCAGTCATCTGCGCTACGGAGAGCCTCAGCGCGCTCTGGGGGTGGCACGAGCTCCCTGGCTTGCATACAATAGTGATCAATTCTCGAACAGGATGAGAAGGAGTCTTATGAAGATTGCTCACAGGGTAACGCAGATCACGCCGTCGGCGACGATGGCCGTCAAGCGCGCCGCCGATGAGCTCAAGCGCCAGGGGGTTGACGTGATCGACTTAGGGCCGGGCGAGCCCGATTTCCCCACCCCAGCGCACATCAAGCGAGCTGCTGAAGAAGCCCTCGCGCAAAACTTTACGAAATACACTGCCGAGACGGGCATCTGGGAGCTGCGCGACGCGATCGCCCAAAAATACAACAGAGAGCACGGAACACACTACACAGCAGAGAACGTGCTCGTCACAAGCGGAGCCAAGCAAGCGCTCTATAACATTGATGTGGCCATCTTAGAACCCGGTGACGAAGTCCTCATCCCCATTCCGTATTGGGTAAGCTTCCCTGAGCAGGTCAAGCTTGTCGGAGCGAAGCCCGTCTTTATCAAGCCAGAGAGAGATTTTCAGATCAGCGCTGATCTTATCGAAGAGCACATAACCAAGCGCACTAAGGCGCTCATTCTCAACTCGCCTAACAATCCCGCGGGCACCGTGCTCGAGCGAGAAGAGCTCCAAGAGATCATAGAGATAGCTCGAAAGCATGCGCTGTGGGTGATCTACGACGAGTGCTACGAGAGATTTCTCTACGAAGGGGAGCACGTGAGCGCCGTCGCGCTCGACCCGGAGCGCGCTATTGCCGTGAGCTCGGCGTCAAAGACTTATGCGATGACCGGCTGGCGGCTGGGCTGGTCTGTAGGCCCCAAGGAGCTGACGCGCGCCATGGCAGCCATCCAAGGCCACACGACGTCACACCCGTCGTCTATCTCCCAAAAAGCTGCCCTCGCAGCTATAACGGGAGATCAGTCGTGCGTCACCGAGATGCTGGCCGAGTATCGCAAGCGCAGGGAATTCGTATTGAGAGGATTGAGCACCATAGACGGGCTAGACTTCACTGTGCCACAGGGGACGTTCTTTGTCTTCCCGGACGTCTCGCGCTTCTTCAACGGCCAGATCACGAACTCTGCTGAGCTGGCGCGCTATCTGTTGGAGAGAGCGCACGTTGCCGTCGTCCCCGGCACAGCCTTCGGCGCCGACGGTTTTATCAGGATCTCGTATGCGACGTCGCTGGAGCAACTCGGCGAGGGGTTGAAGCGCTTGCGTGAGGGCTTGGCTTCGTTAAGGAGCCTCGAAGTCCGAGCTTAGGATCACTTCGTGAATCTCTAACACGTTCTTGCCGGTGAACATCTCCTTAGGCGGGGGCGGGTTGGCTGAGTGGGCCCTTTCGAACTCTGCGCTCTTCGTCCAGTTCTCAAATGCTTCGTAGCTCTCCCAGTAGGTCATCGAGATATAATAGTCTCCCTGGATGGGCTTGAGCAATTGAAACTTCACAAAGCCGGGCATCTGCTCGACCAGTCTTTGACGGTTCTTGAATCGCTCTTCAAACTGCTTCTCATAGCCTTTGGCGACGGGAATGCGATTGGCGACAACGATCATACGGGATTCCTCCTTGACTGAGCGTTATGACACAAAAGCCTACTGAATGAGTCTGCTTTTGTCAAACTGAATACATGGGGCCGATGGTGGTATCGGCCCTGGTGGCTTGGGTTGTCTCGGGATGCTCTTTACTGAATCGGCGTTCCTTTAATCCATTTTTGCAAGAGCGAGAGCATCGTCAGATCGTCAATGGTCTTGTTGGTGCCGGGGACGATCTGTTGTTTAATCCAATATTGGAGCGCCTGGAGCATCTCTAAGTCGTCTATGATCTTGTTGTTATTGCTGTCTAGAGCTTGCTCGATGGTCTTGGCGCCGCCGGGCGGAGGCGGGGGAGTGGCCCCAGAAGAGACAGTAAATTGAATAGTATCTTCAGCTGTCCCGCCTTTGCTGTCAGAGACAACGACCCTCATAGTGTGAGAACCTTCAGAGGGGGTTTCCCAGTAGACGTTGGGCACGGTGACCCTCGTCTGTTCCACGCCGTCCAGAAACCATCTATACGTGAGAGGGTCTCCATCCGGGTCTGAGGCTAGGGCATCGAAGTAGATAGTATCTTCAGGGGTTGGACTTTGGGGCGAGTACGTCAGCCGGACTGTCGGCGAGCGGTTTGCCCCTGCGGGGCAGACGACCACACCGTATTCGGTGCTCCGTGCGTCGTTTTTGTAGTAAATGACAGCCGAGGCATTGTCTATATCCTCCTTAAACACGGAGACTGTACCGTCTTGCTGGGTTTGTTCGTCCATGACGACCCAATAGCGATGGCTGCTCTTGAATTCGAATGGCCCGTAACTCATCCAGCTCACGGGTGTCCCCGTCGTGATTATAGTCGTCCATACTTGATAGATTCCCGGTGAGACTAGATGCCCCGCTATCTCTGCTCCTGGGCTGAGCCTGAACCATTGCATCGGAGGACAAGGCCCTTGGTCCGCAGGTGGTGGAGGAGGCGGCGTGCCACTGTCCACTATGACCTCCCAGCGAAATTCTTGGCCCGATCCTGTGTGGCGGGCTATGAGCCAGTATCGTCCGCTCGACGGTATAGGGACTATTCCCCCCTCAGAGACGGTGTAGACACTGCTCTCCCAGTAGGAACGCGCATCAAGATAGACGCTAGGAGGCTGCCATTCACCGATGTAAGGGGGATCGGTGAGGAACTGGACTTCGCCGGATGCTCCTGTGACCCAGAAAGTTTGTCCGCGGCCCTTCGTTAAGCTGATGGGGCCCGCGATGGGGGGACCAAACTCCTCTGTGGAGACGCTGAGGCCCCCACCGCCACCGGCAGGGCAGACTGTGACGGAATAGATCCTCGTGGACGATCTATTGACGTAGTGCACCCGAGCTACGTTTTGAGAGGCATCCCAAAGACTAGAGGAGACCGTTGCTGAGCCATCGTCGGCGATATAAACCGTGTGTTTTTGCCCTGCGTTGAACTGGACTGGTGCAGAGGTTTGCCAGTTCACAGGAGAGAGACCTTCTCCAGTCCAAACAGAATACACTCCCGGTGAGACAAGAGGCCCTGCCATCTCGCTGTTAGGGTTCAGGGTCATATATCGTATGGCGCACGGGGGCGCTGCTGCTAAACTCTGCTCGGAAGAGACAAGCAACATCAGCGACGCTTGAAGAGCGAGCACCAGAGCTACAGTGATGATTGACGACGTGCCAAGACGCGATTTTATCAGCAAATTGTGGGACATAATGCCTCCTTCTCCTCAAGCCGCGCTGGGGGGGACACGCAACCAGGGGTACATCTAAAGTCTAACGTAAGCGCCGGCGCTAAAACAATGATCTTCGTCATATAAGAACCAAGCGAAGATCACGCAAGGGAAGGTTTTTCAGCAAACTGCAGAACAGGGGACCTCAGCGAAATTCTATAAGCTGTCGTCAATCACCCCATCTCGAATGTGCACTAATCGCGACGCGCGCTCCATGACCTTGGGATCGTGTGTTGAGAAGACGAACGTCGTCCCGCGCTTTTGATTGAGATCGTGCATCAGCTCAATGATCGCCTTGCCCGTCTCAGAGTCGAGATTGGCCGTCGGCTCGTCGGCGAGCACCAACGCGGGATCAGTGACCAGTGCCCGCGCGATCGAGACCCTCTGCTGTTGCCCGCCGGACATCTCGTCCGGACGATGATGAGCGAGATCGCCAATCCCCAGAGCTTCTAAGAGCTCGTACACTCGACGACGGCGCTCCGCTGCTCCCACCCCCAGCAACAACAACGGCAGCTCGACGTTCTCATACGCTGTGAGCACCGGGACGAGATTAAAAGTCTGAAAGACAAACCCCAAGCGCCGCCGCCGCACCCAGGCCAACTCTTTCGCCGAGA
>JBBISQ010000065.1:0-9348 GCA_037441155.1 Candidatus Fraserbacteria bacterium | reverse complement strand
ACCCGCTCCCGCCGCACCACCCAAACCTCGCTCTCCTCAAGCGCCCGCGCCAGATAGCTTCCCCCAAACTCCCCGCCGCCCAAGAAGAGCTCCCCAAAGAGCTCACCGGCCCCTAGAATCGCTCCTTCCTCCCCCACCGATACCCCCACCCGCCCACGACGGATCAGATAGATCGCATCGGGCGCCTCGTGCCCTTGATGGATCCACGCCCCACGCCCATAACAGACCAGCTCCGCGAGCTCCTCTACCCACCGGAAGAACCTATCAGCCTGAGGCAAGAACTCCACCTGAAATGGCGGCGCCGTCTGCAACATCCTCGCGGTTGTCATAAGAATCGAGCTTGAGTCTATCAGTGAGGGAGAACGCCCTCAAGGGGACGGGTCTCTCCTGGGTGAGCCATCTGTCTGCTTGAGGGGTGCTTGCGAGGAGGGCGAGGAGGGGACGCGCAGCGCCTCGTAGAGCCGCCGCGCCAGAGATCGGGGCAGCACGTCGCAGAGCTGCGCCAGGCTCGCTCGCCTCACCCCATGCAGGGAGCCGAATCGCTCCAACAGTCGCTGCTTGCGCTTCGGCCCAAGCCCAGCAATCTCGTCTAAAACTGACTCCAAAAATCTTCTGCGGCGCACCGCCCGATGGTACGTGAGCGCGAACCGATGGGCCTCATCGCGCACTCGTTGCAGGAGCTGCAACGCCGGAGAGCCGCGAGGGAGCACCAGGGGCTCTCGACGATGCTCGACAAAGATATGCTCGTGCTCTTTCGCCAGGGCTATCGTGGGGATCTGCTCGCAGCCGAGAGCGCGCAAGATCGCCCGCGCGGCGCTGAGCTGCCCCTTGCCCCCATCTATGAGAATCAGATCGGGCAGGGGCAGAAAGTTTTCGTCTCCCAGCTGCGCCCGCCCTATTCGACGCTTCACCACCTCAGCGATCATGGCGAAGTCGTCAATCCCCGAGACGGTCTGCACGCGAAACCGACGATACTCGGATTTCTTGGGCGAGCCGTCCCAGAAGACGACCATCGAGCCGACGGCGTGAGAGCCGTGCAAATTCGAGATGTCATAGGCTTCGATACGCCGCGGCGGGCGAGCAAGCCCCAGAACCCTCTGAAGCTCAGCAAGGGCATCGTCGTGTGTAGGGAGAGCGTCGGTGCGCGCGCGCAGGCCCAGCTCGGCGTTGTGAGCGACAAGATCTAAGAGCTTTCTGGTCGGCCCCCGGCTGATCGTCCTCAGGGAGACCGGGCCGCCACGACGCTCCGCGAGCCACCGTGCGATCGCGTCGGCCTCGTCTATAACGCAGGGCACGAGAATCTCCTTGGGAATCTGCTCGCTCTTCCCGTAATACTGCTTGACGAACGCCGTGAGCAGTTCAGAAGAGCTCGTATGGGGTGGAGCCTCGACGAAGAAGCTCTCGCGGCCCACGAGCTTGCCGCCTCTGACGAAGAAGACCTGCACGCACGCCGTCCCGTCGCCCACGGCACAGCCGATCAGATCGCGCTCGACGGGGCGAGAGACAAGCTCGGCTTGCCCGGAGAAGAGCTTCTCTAACGCTCGGATCTGATCGCGCAAGCGCGCCGCACGCTCAAACTCCAAACGCGCGGCAGCCTCCTCCATGCGTGCACGCAGCTCTTCAATGAGCGCCTTCCCTCTTCCGCGCAGAAAGAGCGTTGCTCCTTCGACGAGCTTCTCGTAATCTTGCTGAGAGATCGCGCCTACACACGGAGCATCGCACAGCCCAATGGAGTGGTCCAAGCAGGGGCGAGCGCGCGCGGGGATCCTCTCCAGCGAGAGGGCACAGGTGCGCAGCCGAAAGATCTTCTGCAAAATCTTCACAGTCTCGCGCACGGCGTCGCTGTTGGTGTACGGGCCAAAGTATCTCCCATCTTGCGCGGCGCGGCGCGCAATCTCAATTCTGGGGAACGGCTCGTCCGTCAGCTTGATATACGGGTAGCGCTTGTCGTCCTTGAGACGAATGTTATAGCGCGGCTGGTGCTTCTTGATGAGCGTCGCTTCGAGCAAGAGCGCTTCGCGCTCGGTGCGCGTGACGATGTACTCGAAGTCCGAGACCTCGCGCATGAGGCGCTGCGTCTTCAGGTCCTCTGTGGGCTGGAAGTACGAGCGGAGACGATCCCGCAGCGACGCGGCCTTGCCCACGTAAAGAATCTCTCCAGCAGCATTTTTGAAGAGATAGACGCCCGGCTCAGCGGGCACAGTCTTCACCTTGGCTTCCATCGTATACATATTATCATTGACAAGCCCGCTGTGCACGAGTACTATAGCCCTATACGCTCGCGACTCAGGAGGCCCGTATGCGCAGCATAGATTGGGGCGCTGTGGGAAGAGAGACGACTCAGATTCTCTCAGAGCTGATCAAGATCGACACGACCAACCCGCCGGGAAATGAGTACAAAGCCGTTGAGTATCTGCGCAAGAAGCTTGCTGCCGAGGGGATTGAGAGCGAGGTCTTGGAGCGAGAGCAGGGGCGGAGCAATCTGATTGCGCGGCTGCAGGGCCGACGCCCCGGCAAGAGGCTGCTGTTGCTCTCGCACGTGGATGTCGTCCCCGTGCCCGATCCCACGAAATGGAAGTACCCGCCGTTCAGCGGGGCGATTGCCGAGGGGTACGTCTGGGGCCGCGGGGCTTTAGATATGAAGAACATGACGGCGATAGAATTTTCAGTCTTTACGCTCTTCAAGCGCATGGGCGTAGACTTCGCTGGGGAGCTGATCTTCGCGGCGACGGCCGACGAGGAGCAAGGCTCACAGTACGGAGCGGAGTGGCTTGCCAAGACCCACCCGGAGCAGCTCCGCGCCGACTGGTGCCTCACCGAGGGCGGCGGCATGCCCCTGAAGATCGGCTCTCAGACTTTCTATACGATCGAGAGCGTCGAGAAGGGCCTGTGGTGGCTCAGGGTGCGCGTGAAGGGGTCTTCTGGCCATGGCTCGCTCCCACACGCTGATAACGCGCTGGCCAAAGCTGCGTATATCATTGATCGCGTCTCGCAGTACAGATTCCCCAAGAAGATCGCCCCGGCGGTGCGCGAATTTATTCTGAAAACCAGCGAGGCTCTCGGCCCACAGATCGAGAAGCTCGCCCTGGTGCTCCTCGACGAGTCTCAAGAGCTGGACCTCTCAGCCCTGCCCCAGGACTCACCTATCAGCGCAACTCTTCTCAATGCCCTTGTGCGCACGACGATCTCCCCAACGATGATCCGCGCGGGCGTCAAAGAGAACGTCATCCCCGACAGCTGCGAGTTTGTTCTCGACTGTCGTCTGGTGCCGGGCTACACCCAAGAGCACGTGCGCGAAACGCTCCTAGAACTTGCCGACAGATACAAGAACGATATCGAGATCGAGACGATTCAATTTCACGGGGTCTCCGAGTCGCCCATTGACGATCCGTTCTATAGGCTGATCGAACGCACGGTGAAAGAGGAACTTCCTGGCGTGGAGACGATCCCGGTGATGCTGACGGGCGCGACGGACTCGCGCTTCGTGAGGGAGCTGGGCGTGCGCGCCTATGGGTTCTGCCCGCTCTCAACGGGAATGAGCCTCGCCGACCGGGAGAAGCTCATTCATAACGACAACGAGCGGGTTGACATAGAGAGCCTAGAGCTAGGGGTGCGCGTGCTGAGCACGATCGCGCTGCACGCCTTGGAAGCTACGGAATAGCTCTATCGGAGATAGAAAAAGATGGGTCGTCGCGGTCAGTGAGAGACCGAGACGACCCATCACGAGCGGTGCTTAGGGTTGTGGTTAGCTCTTCACGCGCACGTTAGCTGCCCGCAGGCCCTTGGGATCTTGTTCGATGTCGAACTCGACAGCTTGGCCTTCGCGCAGGGTTTTGAAGCCTTCGGCTTGAATGGCCGAGAAGTGCACGAAGACGTCCGGGCCGCCGTTGTCCTGCTGGATGAACCCAAAGCCTTTGGCGTCGTTGAACCACTTGACTTTGCCCGTCGCCATGTGACCTCCCTCCTTGTGGCCTGGATTTGACTGTTCGACGACAACGACCTGCACGGAGGGGTGAGCCACCGGCAACGTCATTGACTCTGACAGCCATTTCATCTCGCTTCCGTGCCACCTTGAAGCGAGGATGGCTTGAGTATAGCACGGAGATTTTCGCGTGTCAAGAGGGGGATCGCCGCGGCAGTTTTCAATGATAAGATTCACATCCCTGGCGGGGGCACCATCCAAGGCTCCAGTATCAGCAGCGCCCCTGAAGTCTATCACCCGACCAAGAGCTGCGAGTGACCCTATGGATCGAACAGACTGCTATCTCTTAGAGAGAATCTCCTCGATCTTCTGACGGAAGACGCCTATGGGCTGAGCGCCGATGACGAGCTCACCATTGATGAGGAACGCCGGGGTTCCCGTGACGCCCTCGCTCTGCCCAAGCGCAAAATCCTCTTGCACCTCGTCAAGATACTTCGAAGAATCGAGACAGCTGTCAAACTGCGCTGAGTCGAGCCCTAGTTCTGTAGCAATGCTCTTCAAGCGCGATCGCACGAACTCTTGGCCCTGTTGGGCCAACGTGAAGAGCTTGTCGTGGTACTCCCAGAAGCGTCCCTGCTCGTGGGCACACTCGGCAGCTAAAGCCGCCCAGCGCGACTGCACCCCCAAGATCGGGAAATTTCGATAGATATAGCGAACCTTCCCCGTGGCGATGTACTCTTCTCTCAAGATGGGCAGCGTTTGCACAAAATGTCTTAAGCAGAAGCCGCACTTGAAGTCCGCGAATTCTATAACCGTGACCGGGGCGTCCTCTGCTCCCTGGGCCGGCTCGTCCAAGAGCGCCTTGGGGGAGGGTGCCGTCTGAGCTGTGGGGTGCTCGCGCTGAAAGAGCAGATACGCTGCCAAGAACCCTGCCGCGGCAGCTACGAGCAGCCAGATCCAGAAGTCTTTCATAGTCTCTGCACCGCCAACGAGATCCCCATCCCGCCACCCATGCAGATCGTCGCCAAGCCCAGGTCAGCGTTACGATCTCTCATGGCCCAGACGAGCGTTGTCAGAATTCGAGCGCCGCTGGCCCCAATCGGGTGCCCAAGGGCTATAGCCCCGCCGTTGACGTTGACTCGAGACCAGTCCCATTCTAGTTCTTTGCCGTCGGCCAGCGTCTGCGCCGCAAACGCCTCGTTGACTTCGATGAGATCGAAGTCGTTCACCGAGAGCTTCATCTTGGCGAGCAACTTCTTTGTTGACTCAACTGGAGCGTAGAAGAGATCAATGGGCTCCGTCGCGGCGATGGCGTAGTCTAAGATCTTCGCCAAGGGCTTGTAGCCCCGTCTCTTCGCTTCGTCGCTTGACATAATTAAGAGTGCCGAAGCCCCATCGTTGAGGCCGGGGGCGTTGCCCGCGGTGACTGTGCCGCCCTCTTTGAACGCGGGCTTCAGTTTGGCCAGCTTCTCCAGCGACGTATCCGGGCGCGGCGTCTCGTCTTCAGTGATCGGGCCGTCTTTAGCGTGAAGAGCAACGAGCTCGTTCGCGAATTTCCCGGATTTCATCGCTGCGACGGCCTTCATGTGGCTCTCGTACGCAAAGCGATCCTGCTCCTCTCGTGTGATCTTTGACTTGTTCGCCGTGTACTCCGCCGACAGACCCATATGATGACTCTCGAAGGCGCACCACAGCCCGTCGTAGATCATCGCGTCTATGAGTTTTTGATCGCCGAACTTAAAACCCGCCCGTGCCCCTTTGAGCAGATAGGGGGTATTGCTCATGGACTCCATCCCGCCAGCAATTACGATCTTCGCGTCCCCGGCTTTGATCGCTTGGGCAGCCAAGATCACGGCTTTCAGGCCCGAGCCGCACACTTTGTTGATCGTCACGGCTGGGACCGTGGGCGAGATCCCGCCCCGGATGGACGCTTGACGTGCTGGGGCCTGGCCCGCCCCGGCTTGCACGACCTGCCCCATGATGACTTCATCAACGTCATCGCCCTTGAGATGATTGCGCTCCTTGAGCGCGCGGATCGCTGCGGCGCCTAGTTCCGTCGCGCTGAATTGCGCCAGTCGCCCCTGAAAGCGCCCCATCGGCGTGCGCACGGCGTCTACGATAACGACCTCAGTCATACCAAGCTCCTTTCTGATGCCCTCACGCTCCTAAGCAGATGGATTGATCTGATACTCATACGAGACTTCGGCTTTGGGCTTGAGCGAGTTTGAGACCGAACAATATTTCTCTAACGAAAGATCGATCGCTTTCTTCAGTTTCTCTTCGGGGACGTCGCCCCAGATCTTATAGATCACTTTGATCGTTGTGAAGTATTTGGGGTGCTCTGGGGCGCGCTCGCCCTGGATGTCCATCTCGAAGCGCGTAAAATGCACTTGCATCTTGCGGAGGATCGAGACGACGTCCATCCCCGTGCAGCCCCCAAGAGCGATCAGTACCATCTCCATGGGGCGCGGGCCGGTGTCATGCCCACCCACGTCTTCCGTTGTGTCCATGACGACGGCGTGACCGCTCCCGCTCGTCGCGACAAATTGCATTCCATCCACAAAGCGCACCGTAGCGCTGGGCATAGCCTTGCCTCCCTAAGGATAGAGCTTGGCGCGGCGGGCGTGCCGACGCTTCGCCGCCATCTTTCTCTTAAACTTGCGCTGCCACTTGGGACGATACCGTGGGTTCATCTTCGCCATAGAAGCCTCCTCGTAGGCTCGGTGATTAAGCCACATTGTAACAGAAAACTCCCGACAGAGCCAGATCATCGTGCTCGGGGAAGCGCTCTCAAGAGCGCAACGCTCAGCAGCGAGAGCGCCGCGCCATAGAAGAACGTGAGCGCGGGCGAGACGCCCCACAGCACTCCAGCGATGACGCTCCCCACCAGTGAGCCACCCCCTACGCACATATGAAAGAGTCCCAACGCCGTACCCCGGCGCTGCGGCGGCGCAAGATCGGCGACAAACGCCCGCTGATTGGATTCGATACATGCATACGCGATCCCATAAAGCGCAAAGAGCGGCACAAAGAGTGTGAGATTCTCAGCGAACGCAAACCCCACCGATGTTCCCCCGAAGAGCACATATCCCACGAGCAAGACGGTGCGGCGCCCAATCTTGTCTGAGAGCATCCCTGCGGGGGTTGCCACCAGGGTGTAGGTGAAGTTATAGAGCACATACATAGCAATAGGGAGACCCACGGCAAGTTTCTCAGTGAACGCCGCGTTCACCTTCAGCAGGAAGAACATATAGCTGAAGTTGGCCAAGGCGAAGAGGGTCATACTGAAGAGATTGAGATAGAACGCTCTGGGTAGCTCGCGCAGGCCATCGAAGAGCTTCTTGTGCTGGGCTGCCCTTACGGATTCTGGGACGAAGCTGAGCGGGATGAGCGAGGCCAACGAGATGAGCCCGCCGACGAGAATGATCGCCGGGATCGGCATCCCCAGCCACCAGAAGAAGACAAACGCCAGCGACGAGCCAAAGAGCGCCCCGGCGGTGTCCATCGCGCGATGGAATCCAAAGTTCGCTCCTCTGGTAGATTCGGAGACGGCGTCGGCGATGAGCGCGTCGCGCGGCGCGGTGCGCATCCCCTTGCCCACACGATCGAGCACCCGGAAGACCAGCGCCATGGCCCAATGGGTCGAAAACGGCAGCGCGATGCGAAAGACCGAGGGAATGAGGTAGCCCAGAAAGACTAAGGGCTTCTTTCGTCCCATGCGGTCGGCGAGGGTGCCGAAGACGAGGCTCAAGATGCTCTTGGTCGCGTCTTCCAGGCCGCCGATCAGCCCCACGACCCAGCCGCCGCTGCCGGGGAGAGCGAGTAAGAAGAGGGGCAGCACGGCCATGATCAGCTCGCCTGCCAGATCGTTCAGTAGGCTGACAATGCCCAAGAAAAAGACGGTGCGGCTGATCTGGGCCGAGAGCTTCATAGAGACACATTGTACTGTGATAGAAGCCTTCATGGCAATATTTTCATGCGAAGCCGTGAGCACAGATGAGCTGATGGCAAATCGAGCCACTCACGCTATAAATACTTGCTTGCTCATGGCATGACGCAGGACGCTGCGAACTTGACAGCATTCCAGATAACCGTTATACTGAACTCGATCCCCCCCAGGGGGGATGGAAGGAGGTCGAGATCGTGAAGGCGATCTTACAAGTCACAGGGATGACCTGCGACCACTGCGCGAAGCGGGTGACCAAAGCCCTGCAGGGGGTTGCAGGCGTTCGCTCTGTCACTGTCTCTCTGGAAGGCGGGCGCGCCGAGGTCGAGCACACGGGCACCATCTCGCCGGAGGGCTTAGTGCAGGCCGTGGTGCAGGCCGGCTATCAGGCTAAGGTGCTATCGCTTGAGTCGGCATGACGCAGGTCATGGCGCGAGAAAGATCTTTGTGCTACACTGGGCTTACCCCACCCCAAGAGGGGTGGGAGAAGGAAAGGAGCTGATCGCTGTGAGAGAGAACGTAATCGTGGCACTCGTCTCGGTCGCAGTCGGTCTCGTGGTCGGGTTTTTGGCCTGGGGGGCCTCGTCGGCATGGGGCTCTGCACAACCGGGCCCGGCAATGATGAACAATAGCAGTATGATGAGCGGCATGGGCAGCCAGATGATGGGGCCAAGCATGATGAACGGAATGATGGGGGGCATGATGCAAGGCATGGGCCAGATGATGGGTCAAGGGATGATGAACCAGCAGTCGGGCAATGGCCATGGCATGATGGATCAGATGGGTGAGCACATGGCCCAATGTCACCAGATGATGGGCTCGATGATGGCCATGATGCAGCAGCACATGCAAGCAGCCCCCCACAGCCCGAACGAGAGCAAGTGAACGTCTATGGCCGAGCTGCGCGAGGCGAAGATCGAGCTGCGCTTCATCATGTGTGCTGACTGTCTCTATAAAGTCGTCAGCGCGCTGCAGAAGACCGACGGGGTTGTGCAGGCCACGCACAACCCCGCGACCTATCCCCCGTGGGTCTGGGTGCAGTACGATCCGAGCAAGCTGACACAAGACGAGATCGAGCGCGTCATCGAGCAGACGGGGTATCAGATCAAGGGCAAGAAGTACCCAGGGCTGTGGGAGAGCATTCGCAGTCTCTTCCAGCGCGGCTAACTGACAGGAGGACTAGTATGCCAACAGCGACGACAACTCACAAGCGTGGCGGGCTCCAGCATCTGCCGCACACGAAGCGCGATCTGCTGCGCCGCATCCGCATCGTGCGCGGCCACGTCGAGGGCATCGAAACGATGATCGAAGACGAAGAGTATTGCGTCGAGATCCTCAAGCAGATCGCGGCGGTGCAGGCATCGCTCTCCCAGATCGCACAGATGCTCACCAGAGGGCACATGCAGACCTGTCTGACTGAAGCAATTCGATCGGGCAAGGGCGAGGAGAAGATTGACGAGCTGATGGAAGTCTTCAAATA
>JBBISQ010000064.1:0-9602 GCA_037441155.1 Candidatus Fraserbacteria bacterium | reverse complement strand
CCCCCCGATCGGGTACAATACAGTGACCCATGTGGGATAGAGTATCCCACATCGAAAAAAATTATGGAGGTGCTATGCGCTCTCTCTTCATTTGTGTAGGCCTTCTGCTGAGCGTGAGCGCTCTGGATTCTTCGGCAGCGCCGGTGAACGGCACGTGGGATGCGCGGCTCTTGCTCATCCTAGACGGCCCACAGCCCAAGATCGCTCAGCCCCCCGTTGCGTTCGACAGCCTGCTCCGGCTCGATCTGAGCGTCAGCGGGCTGCAGCTCAGATCGCTCACAGCCCTGAGCACCGTAGGAGTCGAAGCCCAGATCTTCACACTGAGCGCAACAGTTGGAGCGCTCACGCTCACGGATACCTTCATCTTCTCGCGCAATATCGTTGAGGCCGACCAGAATTTGCAGATCAAGCTCGTGCGGCCTGACCCCGGCGGGGTCGTCGGGCAGTACATTCCCGTCTTTTACAAAGACTTCGTAACGCCCTACGCCCAGCTCGCGTTACTCTTAGGACCGACGCTCACAGAATCTGTCACTCTGCGCAAGAAGATCGTAGAAGCGCAGCTTAGTATTGGCGGGGTGACGGTCAGAGCTGTCGGACTCCTTGCGAACTTCGGTTCACTGATCGTTCCGCAGTGGGAAGTTGGCGTCCTCGTGACAGTGAGCGGTCAAACCGTCTCGGGAGTGACTGTACGCTCGGAGACGTATATCGGGGCGCGGCGCGGCTTGGAGTGCGTCGGCGAGTGCTTTCCCGACCTGCAATTCTCTCACGGGCGCATCGTATCGGGATTGGATTTTGAGTACGAGCGCCTCACCGTGAGCGCCATCAAACTCTTGGGCATAACGATGAGCATTGATACCGCAGCGAACTTCAATCCTTCTGAAGGCCCTGGGGGGATCGAGTATCTTCAGATCACAAGCTCCGGGCGCGTCGAGCCGCTGGCGCTCGATCTAACAGATATTCTCTATTTCGATTCAAACTTAGCGCTCAGCTCGCACACGCTCATCACGAGCTGGTCTGCAGGCGATGCCTTCGTGACGGCGATCTGGACGGACACGCTCGGCGGGATCGTCTTCTCGCTGCGGGAGTTCACGGCACGCTTCTCTGTAGAGGGGATAAGAGTCACCAGCGATCTCTTCATCTGCGCGGCCGATGCCGGCTGCTCCGGGCTCGATCCCATCTATCAGCATGACGTGCAGATCGCGTTCAAGAGCGGGCCGTGGACAGTTGATCTGCTTGTTGTGTTTTTAGGGCTCATCAAACCGTTCGATAAGATCGTCGTGACGCTCTCGTATACCGAGAAGGGCTGGGGCTGGCGCGCCGGCACGGCGATCCAACCCTCTGGACTCAAAGTCCAAGAGTTCTATATCAGACTGAGCTTCTAGGGCCGACAGTACTTATCAGCGATCTGATAGGCGTCCATGGCGCTGGCGACGGCCCAGCCCAGATAGAGCACTGGTGCAGCGATCAATAACAGATAGCTCATCGTGGGAACGACCGGGGCGAGCAAGAGTGCCCCAAGCCCGACCGCTGTGGGCAGGACGAGCGCGATAATCAAGTGCGTAAAGCCCTTGCCGTCCTCACCGTTGAGAAATTGCCCTAGCCCAGGGATGAGAAAAGACGCCGCTCCTGGCAATAGCGGGTCAGCTTTGAGGCGGCACTTCACCATCCCCTCTTGGGCCCACACTGCTGGCCCGCTCGCCCAGAGCAACGCTGCACTAATTACAAACACCACCGCTGTGCGCATAGCGCCCACCTCCGGGGACACTATAACATCTGAAGCCATGCGCGGGCAAATCAGCGAAAGGTCTTCCACCTGTTTTTCACCCTGCCGGTACAGACCTGTCACGTCCAAAGTCTTATAATCTGTGCACCAAGACTCAAGAAACCAAGGAGGTTTCTATGACACGGAAGGCTGTTATAGTGTTCGTCTTCTTGTTCGCCCTCACGGGGATCTTCTCGTACGGCCAGCAGGGGCTGAAGCCCAGCGTGACGTTGACCCTCTCCGGTGATGCCGTGGCGCTGGCGTCGTGCGCTGGCGGCAGCGGGCTCGTCGCCGCGAGCAAGTCTGGAGAGAGCACAGCGTTGCAAGTCATCAACGCGCTCTCCAAAGAGATCGTTACGACGATGAGCGTCGCTGTAGCCAACCCCAGCGCCTTAGCCGTCAATCGCGATTGCAGCACAGCGTTTCTCGCTGACGCTTCGGTGAATAAAGTCTTTGTCATCTCGCTGCCCAGCGGGGCTGTCCGCGCCGAGATCGCTGTTGGGACAAGGCCCGTTGCGCTCGCCCGCGCCGCACATAACGCCGATCTCTATGTCGTCAACGCCGATGACGGCTCGGTCTCGGTCATCAATACTCAAACGAACACCCTGAAAGCAACAGTGAAAGTCGGCGCGCAGCCGAGCGCCATTGGGCTCTACTCGTCTGGTGCGCACAATCGCGCGTTCGTCACCAACAAGGGCAGCAATACGATCAGTATCATTGACATCAACGACGATCCGGCCAACGAGAATCGGTACAGAGTGATCGCCACGGTTCAGACGGGCCCACAGCCGAGCGCTATTGCGACCACCGTTGGCTCATGGCTCGGTGATATGTACGCGTACTTTATCAATCAAGGCGACAACACGATCAGCCGGGTGATGATTACGCCGCCGCACCTTGTGGACTCGGCTGTGCCCGCTGGGGGCAAGCCCGCCGCGATCTTCTTAGATTCCGTGCGCTTCTGCGCATATACTATCAATACAGCAGATGGGCAGAGTGCTATCGCTGTTGCCGTAGCCCAGCTCATCAGCAGCCCCAACCCTACCGTCCCCACAGGGAAAGACCCATTCCATACGGTGACGCCATACTCAGTAAGCGAGCGGCTTGGGGCCGTGGCGCTCTTCATCCCCTTGACCATTCAAGAGCGCGTTCCGGGAAATCCAGAGTTGGTCAGTCGTATCCAGCGCCAACTCTGGGCAGCAAACGCCGCCAAACCAACCGAGTTGAATCTCTATATCTTAGACGGGGTGTGCCCGCAACTGAGAGGGGACGAGCCATAAGCGAATCCGAAGCTCCACCCACGAAGGGGGGAGAGGGGAGTCCCCTCTCCCCTTCTGATCTTATTTTTCTATTTACGAAACCCTCGGCGCAGTCAGGAGATCTTCGAGGTCGCGCAGTTGTTCTTCCGGCCCAATGGCGCTCAAGCTGAGCCCGTCTTGCCCAAACAGCTCCTGCGCGATCTCTTGAATCTCCTCGGAAGTAACTCGCTCGATCCTCGCTACAAGTTCTTCCAACGGCGCATGGATATTATAAAGCTCTCCAATCCCTAGGCGGATCATGCGCGAGTGACTGGTCTCCAGCCCCAAGAGCATGTTGCCCTTGAGCTTCTCCTTTGCTAAGCGCAGTTCACTCTCTGGCACAGGCTCCCTCATGAGGCGCTCGATCTCTCCTAGAGAGATTTCGACCGTCTGGCGGGCGTTCTTCGGCTCAGTCCCCACATAAATAATAAAAACCCCGCTGTCTTCAAAGAGACTAGCGCTGCTGAAGACCGCATAGGCTAAGCCCAGCTCTTCTCGGATCTTCTTGAAGAGCCGTGAGCTCATTCCCCCGCCCAAGATTGTGTTCATCACTTCGAGAGCGAAGCGTCGCTCGTCGTGTCGGGCCAGGCTGGAGGCGCCTAGCACGAGATTGGCTTGTTGGGAATCGCGATCCTCGACATAGAAGTGCTTGTTAGGCCGAGGGGCAGAACGTGGCGGCAGAGGCTCAGCCGGCTCAACCTCCCCAAATACCCTCCGCACGGCTTCCATGACCCGCTGAGGCGAGACGTCCCCCGCCGCCGTCACGATCAGATTCTGAGCATGATAGTACCGATGGAAGTCCACTAGCCCTGCACGGTCGAAGCGCCGCACTGTCTCGGCTCTTCCTAAGACCGGCCGCGCCATCGGATGCTGGTGATCCCAGATGCGCTCCACGAAGAGATCGAAGACCTTCTCTTGCGGGTTGTCCTCGGTCATGCGGATCTCTTCTAAAACAACCCCTTGCTCCTTGCGAATGTCCTCTTCAGCGAAGCGCGGGTTTTTCACGAGGTCTGCTACAATATCGAGCGCAGCTTCCAGATGAGTCGGGAGCACGTCAATGTGAAAGAGCGTGTACTCTTTGTGGGTCATGGCGTTGATGTACCCGCCCATCGCATCGACTTCTTCGGAGATCTGAAACGCTGTTCTGTGCGTCGTGCCCTTGAAGACCATGTGCTCGATGAAATGGGCCATACCCGCAAGATGGGCCGGCTCATCGCGGCTGCCCACGCGCACCCACACCCCTAACGCCAAGGGACGGTCTTCTATTGGTTCGACGATCACCGTGGCGCCGTTGTCGAGCTGTTCCGTGTAGCAGTTGGGATAGAGTTCGCGCATAGAACCTCTCCCCTTCCCTTTAGGGAAGGGGCTAGGGGGTTAGGTCTTGATCTTCAGCCCCTCCTTGGCTAATCGCTTGAACGAGTAGCGCCCCTCTTTGTCGATGCGGATCACTTCGACTATGACGGGGTCGCCGACTTTGACGACGTCTTCGACGCGTTCGACGTAGCCGTCCGCTAATTGCGAGATATGGATCAACCCGCGCACCCCGGCCTCGGTCTCGACGAATGCCCCGTAGTCGGCAATCCCCACGATCTTGCCTGTGAGCACATCGCCGACTTTGATCTGGGCAGGCGAGGGCGCAGCCTTGTCCCGGACTAATTTGAGATTGATCCGGTTCATCTCATCAACTTCGATGACTTCAACGTTCACCGTTTCCCCGATCTTGACGACGTCTTCGACCTTCTTGACGTAGCGGTCCGACAGATCGGAGATGCGAATCAGCCCTTGGACGCCGTTGGGCAGCTCGACAAACGCCCCGAATTTTTCAATGCGCGTCACCTTCCCCGTGTAGCGATTGCCGACTTCGATCTCTTCGGTCATCTGCTCGATGCGCTCGCGCGCCCTGCGCACCAGCTCTTTGTCATGCCCGGAGATCTTCACAAGGTTCTTCTCGTCGTCAATGTCGATCTCGGTCTGGGTCTCGGCTTGCAGAGCGCGGATGGTCTTGCCGCCCGGCCCGATGACCAAGCCGATCTTCTCCGGGTCAATGGGGATGACCTCTAAGATTGGGGCAAACCGACTGAGCGTCGGGCGCGGCGCGCTGAGCGTCTTGCTCATGATATCTAAGATTTGCAGTCGCGCGGCCCGCGCCTGCATCATCGTCTCGCGGGCGATCTGTAGGGTGATCCCGTGAATCTTCACGTCCATCTGGAAACCCGTGAGGCCGTCGCGCGTCCCGGCTAGTTTAAAATCCATATCGCCAAAGTGATCTTCGTAGCCGGCCAGATCTGTCAAAATCATATAGTCTGAGTTATGAGTGAGCAGTCCCATGGCGATCCCAGCAACGGGCTTTTTGATGGGCACACCCGCGTCCATCAGGGCTAACGAGCTCGAACAGACTGTAGCCATCGAAGAAGACCCGTTCGATTCTAAGATCTCCGAGACAACTCTGATAATATACGGAAACTCGTCCTCGCTGGGAATGACCGCTTTGACAGCGTTCTTGGCTAAGTTCCCGTGGCCGATCTCGCGCCGTCCCGGCGGACCCAGACGTCCCGTCTCGCCCACGCTGTACGGCGGAAAGTTATAGTGTAGCATAAACCGTTCGCGGCCCTCTTCGAGCATTCTGTCTATGATCTGTTCGTCCAGGCTCGACGTCCCCAACGTCACTGTGCCCAGGCTCTGGGTCTCCCCACGGGTGAAGAGCGCTGAGCCGTGCACCCTGGGAAGAAGTCCGACTTCACACGAGATCGGGCGCAGCTCATCCGCGCGCCGCCCGTCCATGCGAATCTTTGTCGTCAGGGTGCTCACGCGCACGAACTCCTCCAAAAGCTCCGTGAAGATCTCCGTGAGCTGCTTCTTGAGCGTCTCTAACTCTGCAGAATCCGTGATGCCGGCGGCTTGCTTTTCTGCAAGGATCTTTTCGATCGCTTCATCGCGGATCGCATCGGCTTTAGCCTCGCGCTCCAGTTTCCTCATCGGCCCGCGCAGGCTCTCAAACTGATTCCAGACCAATCGTCTCAAGGCCTCGCGCAGCTCGCTGGTATCAGGGGGCGGCTCGAGCTGGACCTTCACCGGCGGGGGCAGCTTCGCTAAAAACTCCTCCTGCAGCGCGATGAGATTTCTGATCTCACCCTGGGCGAACGCCAACGCCTCGAGCACCTCTTCTTCGGGGACCTCGTTCATCGCGCCTTCGACCATTAAGATCTTCTCCTTGGTCCCAGCGACGATGATCTCCATATCTGAGTCTTCGAGCTCGGCATCGGAGGGGTTGGCGACCAGCTGTCCCTTAATCCGCCCGACGCGCACCCCCGCGATAGGCCCTTCAAACGGGGCTCCGCTCATCATCAGGGCTGTCGAGGCGCCGAGCAGCCCGGCAATCGACGGGCAGTGCTCCGTGTCCGCCGAGAGCACCGTCGCAACAACGTGCACCTTCTCCCGATAGTGTGGGGGGAAGAGCGGACGGATGGGGCGATCAATCATGCGGGCGCTCAGGATCGCTGCTTCTGAGGGGCGCCCCTCACGCTTGAGAAACCCGCCGGGGATCTTCCCTGTGGCGTAAAACTTCTCTTCAAAGTCTACGGTCAATGGGAAATAATCGAGATTTTCTGCTTCACCGCGCGTCACCGTCACTAAGACGACGGTCTCGCCGTACTCGACCAAGACGGCTGCGTCGGCTTGACGCGCGACCCTCCCCGTGGAGAGCTTCCACGGCCCCCGCTGGACTGCAACGACTTCTGTCATGGTGCGACCATCTCCTTTGACAGCCGGCACCGAGACAGTTACAAGTAACAAGTTCGAAGTTGGAAGTGAAGGGCTTCACTTGCAACTTGCAACTTGCAACTTGTAACAAGCTCGTGGCCGGCTGCTCATATATTTACCCGCGCAGGCCCAGCTGCGCGATCAGCTGCGCGTACTTCTCCGGCTTGGTGCGAGCCAGATAGCGCAACAGCCTCTTGCGCTGCCCGACCTTCATCATCAGCCCGCGCTGGGAATGAAAGTCCTTCTTATGAGTCTTGAGGTGCTCCGTCAGCCGCCGAATCTCTTCGGTCAGCTGGGCGATCTGCACCTCCGATGAGCCCGTGTCCTGCAAGTGAATCCGGAACGGCTCAGCGATCTTCGCCTTCTCCTCTTGGGTGAGTGCCATCGTCTGCCTCCTTCTTACACTTAGCTTATAAAGATCTGCGGTACTTGGCGCTCAGCGCGCGCACTTTCGCCTTGACGGTCTCCTCATCGAACGTGAGAATCTCCCGATCTTTCATAACAACTCGCCCAGCGACGATCACGGTCGTGACATCGCTGGCCTGGGCAGCGTAGACCAGATCCGACACGGGGTTGTGCCCCGGCTGCCAGTGGGCGCCGCTTATATCTACTAAGATAATATCAGCTTGAGACCCCTCGGCCAAGCGCCCCACGCCCTCCAGCCCCAGCGCCTGCGCCCCTTCGAGAGTGGCCATCTGCAGAGCTTCTGCAGCAGGCAACGCCGTGGGATTCTCCCTCTTGGCGAGAAGAGCTGCTAAGCGCAGCTCTTCCAGCATATCTAAGTTATTATTCGATGCTGCGCCGTCGGTGCCGATCCCCACGCGCACGCCCCTCTCTCTATATTTCGTGACCGGCGCGATCCCAGAGCCCAATTTGAGATTGCTCGTGGGGCAGTGGGCCAGCCCGACGCCGTGCTCTGCTAAGATCTGAACGTCTGAATCCCTCAAGTGCACCCCGTGCGCCACGACCGTCTTGGCTTGAAAGACTCCTAAGGCTTCTAATCGCTCTGTGGGGCTTTTGTGATACTGCTTCAGCGAGTCGCTCACTTCCGTCATGGTCTCCTGCAGATGTGTGTGAATGAGCGTATTATACTGTATAGCGAGGGCTGTTGCATCCTTCCAGACCCCATCGCAGCAGGTATAGGGCGCGTGGGGGCCAACAGCGACTCGGATGCGTCCCTCGGCGCTGGTGTGCCAATCCGTGAGAAATTTCTCGGTGATCGCAAGCTCTTTCTGGGCTTTCTCCCCCGGCTGCGGGGCAATGATCCCATAGGAGAGCAGCGCGCGCATCCCCGATTCTTTCACAGCCTGGGCGACGCTATCCATAAAGAAGTACATGTCGCAGAACGCCGTCGTGCCAGAACGCAGCATCTCAGCAACCCCCAAAAGAGAAGCCCAATAGACATCTTCTTCGGTGAGTTTTCTCTCAGCAGGCCAGATATCGTGTTCGAGCCACTCTTGAAGATTTCTGTCGTCTGAATAGCCGCGCAGCAAGACCATGGCTAGGTGTGTATGAGCGTTGACGAAGCCGGGCAGGGCGAGCTTGTCCTTGCCGTCAAGCACGGTGTCGAAGCGTCTGCCCTCGAAGTCTTTGGGGTTCTCGCTGATCTTGGCGATCTTGCCATCTTCGAGAGCAAGAGAGACCCCGCGACGTACCAAGGGATCGCTCATAGTGATCGCTGTGCAGTCTTTGATGAGGATAGTCATAGAGTTAGCTTTTGATTATAGCGCACGGGACGTGCTGGGACAACTCAACCTGCAGTCGATTTGACAGCTCCCTGTCCGCCCTCTATAATGACGCACAGTCTCGACACAGGGTGATGCTCCATGACTGAGAAACTCGTCGGTGATCGGCTTTGGCTCATCTAACGTAGCTTTCCCTATGGCTCCCAAACCCGTCGTTCTCTCCGGCATCCAACCCACTGGCGCACTCCATATCGGCAATTACTTTGGCGCGGTCAAGAACTACGTCGCCCTTCAAGACCAGTACGAGTGCTTCTATTCTATTGTTGACTATCACGCGATCACGGTCGAGCACGACCCCCACGAGCTGAGCAAGAATACGCTGGGGATGGCGAGGGACTTACTCGCCTGCGGGCTCGATCCCAAAAAGTGCGTGCTCTTTGTGCAATCGCAGGTGCCTGAGCACACCGAACTCAGTTGGATTCTGAGCGCCGTCACGTCCTATGGGGATTTGCAGCGCATGACCCAATTCAAAGAGAAGGGCGAAGGACAAGAGTTTGTGAGCTGCGGACTCTTTACATATCCCGTGCTCCAGGCTGCAGATATTCTCATCTACAAAGCTTCAAAAGTGCCCGTGGGGGAGGACCAGCTGCAGCACATCGAGCTGGCTCGTCGCATTGCCAGAAGATTTAACGCGCGCTTTGGCGAGACTTTTCCCGAGCCCGAGGCGTTGCTGACCGAAGCCCCGCGCATCATGTCCCTGGCAGACCCTACCAAAAAGATGAGCAAGTCTCTGGGCCCCAAGCACTATATTGCGCTCACCGAGCCTGAAGAGTCTATTAGAGAGAAGATCAAGACTGCTGTCACGGATATTGGCCCACGCCCAGAGACCAAAGAGAAGAGCCCCGGCGTGGCCAATCTCTTCTTGCTCTTGAAGCTGACAGCTCCCTCTGAAGTGTATCAGCAATTTGAAGAAGACTACGCCAAGGGGACGCTCAAATACGAGCCGCTCAAGCGTGCTGTTGCTGACTATTTAGTCAAAACTTTGGAGCCGATTCGTGCGCGGCGGGAGAAGCTTGGAGAGTCTGAGGTGCGCGAGAT
>JBBISQ010000063.1:0-9683 GCA_037441155.1 Candidatus Fraserbacteria bacterium | reverse complement strand
AAGGAAGAGGACGACTCAGCAAAAGAGTATCGCCGTCTGATGCGCAAATGGTGGTTCGGCGCAGCGGTCGGAGTCTTCACGATGATCTTTTCGTACCCCCAGCTCTTCCCCGGACTGCGCGAGGCGCTGCCGCACGGCAGCCTTCAACTGCGCTATCTCTGGGGCTTTATGGGGCTTCTTTCTCTGACAGTGATGGCCTACAGCGGCAGCCAGTTCTTTACAGGGATGTGGGAATCCCTCAAGAAGCGCACGGCCAACATGCACACGTTGATTGCGATGGGCACGGGCGTCGCATGGATCTACTCAACGATCGCCGTGCTCTTCCCACAAATCTTTCCGTCCCAAGAGATGACCGATGTCTATTACGATGTGACGGTCGTGGTGACGGCGCTGGTCGTGCTGGGCTTGGCTATGGAGATCAAAGCCAAGGGGCGCACGAGCGAAGCGATCAAAAAGCTGATCGGTCTGCAGGCCAAGACCGCGCGGGTCGTGCGCGACGGCACAGAGATCGACATCCCGGTAGAAGAAGTCTTGGTGGGAGATGTCGTCATCGTGCGCCCCGGTGAAAAAATTCCAGTCGACGGCGAGGTCATCGCAGGTGCTTCAGCCGTGGACGAGTCCATGATCACCGGGGAGAGCATTCCCGTTGAAAAACGCGTCGGCGACGAGGTCATCGGAGCCACGATCAACAAGACGGGCTCATTGAAGTTCCGAGCGACCAGAGTCGGCAAAGATACGGCGCTCGCCAACATCGTTCGCATGGTCCAAGAGGCGCAGGCGACGAAGGTTCCTATTCAGCGCATCGTAGACGTCGTGAGCAGTTATTTCACGCCCGCCGTGATCATTCTTGCGATTGTGGGGTTTATCGTTTGGTATGATTTCGGCCCTGAGCCGGCTCTCGCGTATGCGCTCATCGTTGCCGTCACGACACTGATCATCGCCTGCCCTTGTGCCTTGGGCATGGCTACGCCCATGTCACTGACGACGGGCATCGGGCTGGGAGCCCTCAATGGCATCTTGATTCGCGGCGGCGAGGCTCTTCAGACGGCCCAAGAGCTGAACACGATCATTCTCGACAAGACAGGCACAATTACCCACGGTAAGCCCGTGCTCACTGACGTGGTGTTGGCAGCAGGGAATCCGGCTCCGGCTTTGCTGACTGAAAACGAATTGCTCAGGCTGGCCGCAGCCGTCGAAAAAGGTTCAGAGCACCCTCTCGCGGCCGCCATCGTGGAAGGGGCAGGGAGCCGAAATCTGACGTTGCCGGAGGCGCGCGACTTCAACGCGATTCCCGGACACGGGGTGGAAGCGACCGTCGAATCGAAAAGGCTGTTACTGGGGAACTTGAAGCTGATGCGTGATCGGGGAATCGCTGTCGAGGCTCTTGCGCAGCAAGCGGAGAGGCTCGCTGACGACGGCAAGACGCCCATGTACGTGGCCCTCGACGGCAAGATCGCAGGGATCATCGCCGTCGCTGACATCATCAAGGAAGACTCCAAGCAAGCCATCGAGGCACTCAAGCGCATGGGCTTAGAAGTCGTGATGATCACTGGGGACAACGAGGGCACGGCCAAGGCGATTGCTCGACAAGTAGGGATTGAGCGCGTGCTAGCCGAAGTGCTCCCGCAAGACAAGGCCCACAACGTGCAGAAGCTCCAGCTCGAGGGTAAGAAAGTCGGCATGGTCGGCGATGGGATCAACGACGCGCCTGCGCTGGCCCAGGCAGATGTCGGCTTCGCCATTGGAACGGGCACCGATGTCGCTATTGAAGCGAGCGACATCACGCTGATTACAGGGAGCTTACGGGGCGTCGTAACGGCGATTCAAATCAGTCGAGCGACGATGCGTAACGTCTATCAGAATCTCGTTGGGGCGTTCATCTACAATAGTTTAGGCATTCCCATCGCATTGGGCGTGCTCTACCCGTTCTTGGGGATATTGCTCTCGCCGTTGATGGCTGCAGCAGCTATGTCGTTTAGCTCGGTGACCGTGATCAGCAACGCCAATAGGCTCAAGCGCTGGAAGGTGAAAGGAGTGTGATTATGACCCCGGACAAGATCCTTGTGACGCTGGGGGGATTGGGCGTGATGGCTTTTGTCATTTGGTTCTTCTGGATGGCCAAGCGAGAGGGCGTCAAGGCGGCCTTGACACCCTCGGGCTATCAAGAAGTGATGATTCTGGTGAAGGGCGGCTACACGCCCGACGTAATAGTAGTAGAACGTGGCAAGCCCGTGCGCTTGAATTTCCGGCGTGAAGAAACAGCGTCGTGCTCGGAGATGGTGATCTTTCCCGACTTCAACAAGTCCGCGCAGCTGCCGGAGGGCAAAACAGTCCCGATTGAGCTGATGCCGGATAAGCCGGGCGAATACGAATTTCAATGCCAGATGGGCATGCTGCGCGGCAAGCTCATTGTGGAGTGAGGAGCGTAATCAACCGTGCAGGGGGTTCCTAAGTTTTATGGATATTTGACATCAAGGCGAAGTGACGATAGAATTATATTCCTCCCCACCTGGGGTGGGGTAGGTGAGATCCATGACCCAGGGACATCGTGAGCCCGTGAGGCAGCTCGAGCGAGGATGGTCCGGCACCCCCAACAGACTATTGAGCACGGTGCAAGAGATTTACTCGCAACGCGCCCGTGACTATGACCGAGATGTCGCGTGGCTCTCGTTAGGAATGCAACGATGGCTACGGCACTATGCCGTACAGAAGCTCAATCTGCAAGGCGGCGAAACCGTGCTGGACGTGGCTTGTGGAACAGGTTTAAATTTCCCAGCGATTGAAGCCGCCCTTGGTCCCGAGGGTCGGTTGATCGGGTTCGATTACACGGCAGCGATGCTGGAGCAAGCCCGAAAGCGGGTCGAGCAGCAAGGGTGGCTGAACGTGCACTTGCTGCAAGGCGACGTGATGGAACTGATGCTCTCGAAGCCGGTGGACGCGGTCCTGTGCACGTTTGCTGTCGGTCTCTTCCCCAATCCCCGCCTGGCTATCCAGCGAATGATCGCAGCGCTTCGGCCCACTGGACGCATCGTGATTGTAGACTTTAAGCTGAGTCAGCGTTGGTACGGCTTTGTGATCAACCCGATTGCGAAGCGTATCGCGCGCCGTTGGGTTCCCGACGTGAATGCGTATTTTGCCGCTCAGCCTTGGCGCGACTCGCGACAACTTGTCAGTGAGTGCGGCTATGAGGAGCAGCTGGGAGGCATCCTCTACTTAGCGTGGGGAGTGAAGCCCCTATGAGTGAGCAGGTGACCGTCATCGGCTCAGGGCCGGCGGGGCTGACGGCAGCCATCGTGCTGGCTCGTGCGGGCTGGCGTGTTACAGTTCACGAGAAGGGCCCGCAGGTGGGCACACGCTTCCACGGCGACTTTCAGGGGCTCGAAAACTGGTCTCGTGACGAAGACGTGCTCGATTCGCTCCACCGTATGGGACTGGAGATAAACTTCCGCATCGGCCCACGCCATAGCTGCCTCTTCTATGACGCCTGGGGACGATCCTATCACGTGCGTACTTCTCGCCCGTTCTTCTATCTGGTGCGGCGCGGGAACGTTGAAGGAAGCCTGGATCGCGGCTTGTACGAACAAGCTCAGCAAGCTGGAGTCGAGTTCCGGTTCAAATCGCTGTTGACGAGCGTGAACGGGCCGGCCATTATCGCTACAGGGCCGCGCTATGGCGATGCCATCGTCGTGGGATATCTCTTTGAGACGGACCTGGCAGATGTAGCCCTCGGCATGGTCTCGCAGCATGTCGCGCCCAGAGGCTACAGCTATCTGCTTGTAGACCACGGCCAAGCCACGCTGGCCAGCTGTCAGTTCACCAAACTCGCTCACTGGAAGGATCACTTGGGCAGGACCATAGAAGCGTTCCAGAAGATCCACCCCTTCTCGATGAAGGGCGCCCGTTTCTTCTCCGGCTACGGGAACCTCTACGTGCGCCGACGCCTGCAAGAAGGACAGAAGCTCTACGTGGGGGAAGCCGCCGGTCTGCAAGACGCGCTGTGGGGATTTGGCATGCGCTACGCGATCACTTCGGGCTATCTGGCAGCCCAGAGCTTGATCACCGGTGAGAGCTATGAGGCGTTGGTGCGCCGTGAGCTTTCTCCCTATCACCGCGCCGGTCTGGTCAATCGCGCGTTTTGGGAGCTCATGGGCGACCGGGGGTTTGCTCTATTGGTCGCCGGAGCTGCGCGTCGGCTGGACGCCCTCCGGTATATCCAGCGGGGCACAGGCCCCCACTGGAGTAAAGATCTGCTCTATCCCATCGTGCGGAGGATGCTGCGCTGGCGCAGCAAGTATCGTGACGAAGCGTGTTACGATGAGCAATGTGACTGTGTTTGGTGTTCTTGTCGTCGCTCAATGCTGGCCTTCCAAAGCGAACTGGAACAACGACAGATTGTCAAACCAACCACAATCTTACAGGAGGAACAACCATGAAAGACCTATGGCTGTGGCTCATCATCGGGGCTGCAGTCGTCGCGGCGTTCTTTTTCGTCAGCGCGGGGCGTAGGGCAGCCCCAGGTGCTGAACAAGCCCCCAGCCACGAGCAGCATCACGTCGGGACTGAAGAGATCGTCACCGTTGACGGTGGGAGCTATCGCAACATTGGCGTGGAACAGCTGTATCAGATGCTCCAGCAGAAAGATTTTCTGCTGGTCAATGTGCATATTCCTTACGAGGGCGAGCTGCCCCAGACCGATCTGTTCATCCCCTATAATGAGATTGAGAAAAACCTGGACAAACTTCCGTCGGACACAGCTGCCAAGATCGTCCTCTACTGCAAGAGCGGTCGGATGAGCGCCATCGCCGCCGAGACGATGGCCAAGTTGGGCTTCACCAATGTCTGGAATCTGAAGCACGGCATGATAGACTGGAAAGCGAAAGGTTACCCGTTGTTGGAGAAGCCAAAGAGCTGACGCCGATGGTGAGAAACGCTTTGAAGCTCGGACGGATTTGGGGTATTGAGATCGGGCTAGACTACAGTTGGTTCATCGTCTTTGCCCTGGTGAGCTGGATGCTGGCGACGCACTATTTCCCCATGAACTATCGTTGGCCCAGTGCAACATATTGGATCGTCGGCTTGGGGACCAGCCTGCTCTTCTTTGGTTCAGTAGTTGCCCACGAGTTGGGGCACAGCTGGGTGGCACTGCGCCAGGGCATCCCTGTGAGGGCGATCACGCTCTTTATATTCGGCGGGGTCGCCCAGATCACGAGAGAGCCCAAGAAGCCGCTCGATGAGTTTTTCATCGCACTCGCCGGGCCGGTGGTCAGTCTGACCCTTGCTGCCCTCTTTGGAGGCCTGTGGCTGATCACCGGGTCGCCGAGCCAACCGTTAGCGGCGCTGGCTCTGTGGCTGGGCGGGATCAATCTCACGTTAGCCGTCTTTAACATGGTTCCTGGCTTTCCCCTGGACGGCGGGCGTGTGCTGCGCTCTGTCATCTGGGCCCTGACGGGAAACTTCCGACGGGCCACGGGGATTGCCTCCAGCGTGGGGCGTGCCGTGGCTTATGGTTTCATGCTCTGGGGCGTGTGGATGGCGCTGTCGGGCAACCTCATCAACGGCCTGTGGATCGGTTTTATCGGGCTCTTTTTGGAGAACGCAGCAGTCCGCAACTATGAGCAAGCAGCCCTCAGCGAGACGCTCGCCGGGGTGAAGGCGCGCGAGGCGATGCTCCTCGATTGCCCGAAAATCCCACCGACGCTGACCATTGAGCAGCTCGTCAATGACTATATTCTGCGCACCACACGACGATGCTTCCCCGTTACAGACAACGGCACCGTGTGGGGACTAATCACGTTGAGCGATGTCACAAAAGTCCCACGCGAGCGCTGGGCCGTGACGACCGTCGGGCAGGCGATGACCCCCTTCGAGCAGCTCAAGAGGGTGAGCCCAGATGATAGCCTCTCCAGCGTGCTAGAGCTCATGACCACAGAAGATATCAATCAAGTCCCGGTGGTAGAGAATGGGCAGCTTGTGGGGATGATCGCCCGGGACAATATTTTGCTCTTTTTGAAGCTACGGACTGACCGAGGAGCATAAAGATGACAACGAAGATCGACCCTGCTGCGACAGCATTGACCAAAGCCCGCTATGATCGCAACGCCCGGCTCTACGATCTGATGGAGGGCCCCATGGAGCTACTGGCCTTCCGGCGCTGGCGCAAGAAGCTCTGGGCCCAGGTGCGGGGAGGGCGCGTCTTGGAAGTCGGCGTCGGCACCGGCAAGAACTTTTCGTACTACCCCAAAAACGCTCAGATGACGGCCATTGATCTCAGCGATCGGATGCTCGCGCGGGCCCGCCGGCGGGCAGAGAAGCTGAGCCTGAACGTTGAGCTTCTGCAGATGGACGCCCAGGCGCTCAGCTTTCCCGATGAGTCGTTTGACTATATCGTCGCGACGTTTGTCTTCTGCTCGGTGCCCGACCCTGTGCTGGGGTTGAGCGAGGTGCGACGCGTCTGCAAGCGCGACGGAAAAGTCGTGCTCTTAGAGCACATGCGCCCAGAAAGCCCTTGGCTTGGAAAACTCTTCGATCTGTTCAACCCCATCGCCGTGCGCCTGACAGGGGCGAACATCAACCGCCGGACGGTGGAGAACGTCCAGAGAGCCGGGCTCACGATCGAAAGCGTCGAGAGCTTAACCCCGAGCGGGATTGTCAAACTGATCGTAGCATCCCCGGCAGGGATGCTTACTTCTTCCCCCTTGACAACCTGACAGTCTTCTGATAAGCTCTGCCTATCCACCCCCGGTGGGTCAAGCGAAGCTATGAATTTGAGAAAACTCTTGGTTTTAACGCTGCTGGTGCTCCATCTGGGCGTTGTGTCCACCAGTGTCGAGTGGCCTCCTTGCTCTCTCCACCGAGAGAGCAATCTCATTGATGATGAACAATCTTATTGAGCTGGGCTCAGGTAGATCTCCAAGGGGAAGGTTATCCATTGATGACATGACGCGAAAGGAGTTCGATAAGCTGTGAAAATGCTCACGCACAAGAAGACTATGACTATGATAATCGGGGCGCTTGTCGCTTTCGGTGCAGCAACGGCGCTGCTGTGGCCCTACACGCCATGGCCATCGGCTGGGAATCAACCCCCAGTGCGAGCGCAAGCACCGGTCGTGCGCGAGTTCCGCATAACGGCTCAAGAGACGAATTGGATGCTCGGCCCTGATATGCCGTTCGAGGCGTGGACCTATAACGGAACGGTGCCGGGGCCGGAGATCCGCGTGAAGGAGGGCGAGGTCGTGCGGATCATCTTCAACAACGAGCTTCCTGTGGCGACCACCCTGCACCCGCACGGCGTTGACCTCCCTAACGCAATGGACGGCGTTCCGGGCGTGACGCAGAAGCCGGTGCAGCCGGGCGAGACGTACGACATCGAATTTGTCGCCGAGAACCCCGGCGATTGGCTGCTGCCCTGTCACGAGCTGCACCACGCTGGCGGAGGAATGGTCACACGAGTACAATACGAATGAATTCATCGCAGGGAGGGAAGCTGATGGGAGAGAAGAAACAGAAGGGACAACGCCCAGGGAAAGTGTGGGAGCCAGCGCGCCGACCGCGCTGGCTCCTGTGGGGAATCATCGGGGTCGGGGTGCTGGGGCTTTTCGCTTTCGTTGGGGTTTTTCAGTCTTCCCAAAGCTCTTTGGAAGCCCAGCCGTTGCCCAAGCGAGGCGATCCGGATCTCTTGAAGAACGTGCAGGCCTTCCCGTCTGAAGGAACGGAACACGTCTCGGGGGGCACGCAGCTGGTGTATAACACCAACCCGCCCACGTCCGGACGGCACTACGGAACAGCAGCCCAAGCAGGCTTCTACGTCGAACCCCGCCCGGCGGGAAATCTCGTCCACAGCTTAGAGCACGGGGCCGTCGTTATTTACTACGACCCGGCCAAGCTCACCGACGAGATCCGGCAAAGTCTCACGCGCTTTGTGCAAGCCCATCGAGAGCCGTGGGCCAGCGTGATCGTCGTGCCTCATCCCAACCCCGATGCGGCCTTTGTGCTCACGGCCTGGACGAAGATGCTCAAGCTCGATCAGTATGACGTGCCAACGATCCGAGCGTTTCTCGCCGAGTATCTTGGGCGCGGGCCGGAGAACCCGGTGCGCTGATGCTTTAAAAGAAAAGAAGGGATGGAGCGATGGCCATTCGCGATTTTGCGTATGTTGTGCAGTCGCGCAAGAGCCCGCGCGAAGCGCTGGCTGATCTGTGGAAGGCTGCTGTGCAGGCCAACTGGGTCGTGCTCGGCGATTATGACCTCTCCGGGATCGTTCAGACAGAGATCAAGAGCTTGGACATCTGCCGGCCTGAGTACGCCCGCGACTTCGCCCAAGTCGAGCCGATGACAGCACTCTGCATGCCGTGCAATATCTTGATCTTCCAGCAGGGTGGCTCGACGATGATCGCCGCGATGATGCCCAGCGTCATACTGCCCCATCTGTTCGAGCACGCGCTCGCCCCGCTTGGTGAGGTGCTCCAGCAGGTTGACCGCGAGCTTAGAGCGATCATTGACGCAGCCAAGTAATACACTGAAGAGAGGAGCATGTATCAACGCGCTCTAGAATGGACTATTGAGCACCCCAAGCTTGTCGTTGTCTTCATCGCGATCATAACCGTTCTGGCTGGGGCGGGCCTGCCGCGGATGCAGACCGACATCGATCCAGATCATATGCTCTCGCCAACCTCGCCGGTTCGGCTCTATGACGAACAGGTTGATCACTGGTTCGACCTTCAAGACCAGATTGCCATCGCCGTCGTCAACGAACGTCATCCCACTCTCTCAAGAGAGACTGCTCATGAGCGACTCGCCCAGCCCTCACGATATTGAGAAGCTTCAGCGAGCCTTGAGTGAGAACCGCCTCTTCAAACGCGTTTTGATCCCCGAGGATCTCCGGGCAGCAGCTCTCTACATCGCCGTGACCGACGAGGCCGATGCCAAAAGCATCACAGATCAGATCAAACGCTTTATTCAAGACGAGGGCGGCGACGGCGCGGACGGCGATCGCTTCTACATCGGGGGCCAGTGGGTCGCTGAAGACGTCTTCGGCGTCTTGATGTTCCAAGAGATGGCCGTGCTCTCGCCCATCGTCGGTCTGGTGATCTTCCTAGCACTGTGGCTCATGTTCCGGGGGCTGCGCTTCACGTACATTCTGGCGCCGATGCTCGTAGTGATGTTCAGCGTGCTGTGGACCATGGGCTTGATGATCTGGCTGGGGGTTCCCGTGCATATTATGAGCTCTATGGATCCGGTCTTTTTGATGAGCTACGGCGTAGTGGACGGCATTCATATCTTGAGCGAATTTTCTCATAAATCGCGCAGATCGCGAGATCGGAAGCAAGCGATCTTAGAGACGATGCTTGAGCTGCGCCGACCGATGCTCTTCACGTCCCTGACGACAGCCACAGCTTTTGCATTACAGTATCTCACAGACATCCCAGTCAAGTCTACGGCTGAGAACTTGGTCACGGGGCGCAAGAGCGCTTTTGAGCTCATTGATCCCAAGTACGACATGGAGCTCTCAGACGAGCTTTTCGATCCCACCAAGCTGGGCAAGTAACTTCGGGGGATTGCTTTTGACGCTACGCTCTCCTTGATCTACAATGAAAACCATGGAACGGGCTCGTGTCGACAGATCCCTGCGCGTCGAGCATGGCTCGCTCTTGCTCTATTACTGTTTTGACGTCGGCGATGAGATT
>JBBISQ010000062.1:0-9715 GCA_037441155.1 Candidatus Fraserbacteria bacterium | reverse complement strand
CCAACGTGCTAGAATGAAACCGTACAGGAGTATCCGGACGAGGAGGATGTACGGTGTTTCCCAACGATGACGAGCAGCAGAAGAGAATCCGCAATTTTCGCAATATCGCCCTGGTGATCGTTATGGTGATCTTCGCTGTCATTCTGCTGCAATCGTTCTTAGGAACCCCAGACTCTGCGGAGAAGCAGATTCGGTACACGGAATTTCTCACGCTGGTCCAGGCCGGCCAGGTGACCACGGTGACCATCAAAGGGACGCCTCTGGCGACCCTCTCTGGGCGCGTGCGCCCTCCCAGCGCCCTCGGCGACAACCCGCAATTGGCTGTGCTCGACGCCCAAAAGCAGCAAGAGCAGCAGCGCACCAATAGAATTCAGAGCCTGCTCGAACTAGGGAAGCGGCGCCTCGCCTGGCTCCAGGTGCTCGCAGCCGAAGCCCAGACCCTGCCCAACCGGCAGATCCTTCAGCGCCAACTCGTGGGCCTGAGCATACGAGCTTTGGCCGCGGAGCGCACCCTCAATGCGATCATCCAAGCGCGCAAGCAGAAGGCCGACGAGATCAGCGCCCTCACCCAGCAAGTCTTAGGAACGGCCGAGCGCTTCCGCACCGAGGCCGTCATCAGCGATTCGCTCCTGGAAGAGCTGATCAAGAACAGAGTCATGGTGAGCTTCGAGGGCTCAAGCGACTCGTCGTGGATCTTCTCCGTATTGCTCTCGCTGCTCCCGTTCTTTATTATCTTGTTGCTCTGGTACGGGATGATGCGCCGGATGCAGGGGGAGGGCAGCAGCGCCTTAAACTTCGGGCGTAGCCAAGCGAAACTCGTGACGAAAGAGTATTCGCGCGTCACCTTCGACGACGTGGCAGGGATTGACGAGGTCAAGGAAGAAGTCCAAGAGATCGTAGACTATCTCAAAGACCCGCAGAAGTTCACGCGCATCGGGGCTCAGATCCCCAAGGGGGTACTCTTAGTAGGCCCGCCGGGGACGGGCAAGACGCTCTTAGCTCGAGCTATTGCCGGGGAGGCCGACGTGCCCTTCTTCTCGATCTCGGGCTCGGACTTTGTCGAGATGTTTGTGGGGGTCGGGGCAGCCCGTGTGCGCGATCTGTTCAGAAGAGCCAAAGAAGAGGGCAAGGGCAAGCGCGGCGTGATTATCTTCATTGACGAGATAGACGCCGTGGGGCGCAAGCGCGGCGCGGGGATCGGCGGCGGCCACGACGAGCGCGAACAGACTCTAAATCAACTGCTCTCCGAGATGGACGGCTTCGACAAGAACGAGCACGTCATCATTTTAGCCGCTACGAATCGCCCAGATATTCTGGACATGGCGCTCCTGCGACCGGGGCGCTTCGACCGGAAGATCACCGTACCAGCGCCCGATTCCAAGGGCCGCGAGGAGATCCTCAAAGTCCACGTGAAGAACAAGAAGCTCGCTCCCGACGTTGATTTGAGGGTCTTGGCGCGGCGCACCCCGGGGTTCGTCGGGGCGGATTTAGAGAATCTGTGCAACGAAGCGGCGCTCTTGGCCGCGCGACGCAACAAAGAGTTTATAGACATGAAAGACTTCGAAGACGCCATAGATCGAGTGATCGCGGGGATTGAACGGAAAGGGCGGTTACTCAGCGAAGAAGAAAAAGTCAAAATTGCCTATCACGAAGCGGGCCACGCGCTGCTGGGGAAGCTCCTGCCCAAGGCCGACCCCGTCCATAGGATCTCTATAGTCCCGCGCGGCGAAGCCCTGGGCTATACGTTACAGTTGCCCTTAAATGATAAGTATCTCTTCACGAAAGAGGAGCTGTTGGATCGCATGACCGGGATCTTAGGGGGCCGCGCGGCCGAGGAGACCATCTTTGGCGAGATCTCCACGGGCGCCTATGACGATCTCAAGAAGGCCACGGAGATCGCCAAGCGCATGGTGGTCAGCTACGGCATGAGCGAGCGGGTCGGCCCCATTAACTTAGGGCAGGAGAACGGCAACGTCTTCTTAGGGGTCGATCTCGTGCTCAACCGCGAGCACAGCGAGAAGATGTCGGCGCTTGTGGACGAAGAGATCAAGAGTATTATCGAGTCGTGCTATAAGCGGGCCAAGGAGCTGCTCCAGCGCAACATCCAAGCCCTGCACAAGCTGGCCAAGAGACTGCTCGAGGTCGAAGTGCTGGAGGGCGAGCAGCTCGACGCGTTACTGAAAGACTCGCTGGTGTTCCCGCACGAGAAAGCCCCGCAAGTAGCGTAGTTGCCCCTCTGGATGATAAGGAAGCGCCTCGCGATCTTGGGTTCGACCGGCTCGATTGGCACGCAAACGCTTGCCGTCATTGAAGCCCTCAATCGGGCCGGTCAGAGCTTCTCCGTCGTGGCTCTGGCCGCGGGGAAGAATATAGAGCTGTTGGCCGCGCAGGCCCAGCACTTCCAGCCCGCTCTCATCGCTATTGAGCGCGCCAAAGACCTCGGTCGGTTCAGACAGCTCGTAAAGTCTTTGTGGAGCGGCGAGATCGTCGTTGGTGGGGAGGGCCTGCACGCTGTGGCTACCCACCCCCACGTCGATCTTGTCGTCAATGCTCTGGTGGGCGCGGCGGGCCTGATCCCAACGCTCGAAGCCCTCAAAGCCCAGAAAATTCTCGCGCTGGCCAACAAAGAATCGTTAGTCATCGGGGGACATCTGGTGAAGAAGGCCCTCACCCCCAGCCCCTCTCCCCTCGGAGGGAGAGGGCGAGACATTTTGGTGCCACCGCTCTCTCAAGAAGATGCTGCACCAAAACGTCTCGGGGACCACAGGGATGAGGGGGCTCAGGGGAGCGCAGGGGCGAGGGGGGGAGGTCCTCGCTTGATCCCTATAGACAGCGAGCACAGCGCGCTCTTCCAGCTCGTGCACTCTCTGCGTCGGGAGGAGATCGAGCGGGTCATCTTAACGGCCTCAGGCGGGCCGTTCCGCACACGGCCGTTAGATTCTTTCGCCCAAATCACTGTAGAAGAAGCCCTGCAACACCCGACCTGGCAGATGGGCAAGCGCATCACGATAGACTCCGCAACGCTCGTCAATAAAGCGTTTGAAGTCATCGAGGCTCACTGGCTCTTCGATCTGCCCTATGAGAAGATCTCTGTGCTCATCCACCCCCAGAGCGTCGTACACGGCTTGGTCGAGCTGACCGACGGGAGTATCATAGCACAGCTGGGCCCGACGGATATGAGACTGCCCATTCAGTATGCGCTCACCTACCCTGAGCGCGTCCCTTCTGCTGTCGAGAGATTAGATCTAGTGAAGCAGAGATTAGAGTTTGCCCCGGTGGGTCGGGAGCGCTACCCGGCCTTCTGGCTGGTGTGTGAAGCGGGGCGGCGCGGGGGAACTTTTCCGGCCGTGGCCAACGCTGCCGATGAAGTCTTGGTGCAGAGGTTCTTAAATACAGAGATCTCGTTTGTGGGGATCGCCCATGGGCTGGAGAGAGTGCTCTCGGAGCACGTGAGCCTGCCCGATCCCAGCGTCGAGGAGATCCTCGAGGCTGATCGCTGGGCCCGCCAGCGGGCTCGCGAGATCGCCCAAGATTCGCTATAATAAAAAAGTACTGAAGGAGACAACAAACAGAGTATGGAAAACGCGCGAAAATGGTTTGCCATCTCGGCCGTGTTGTTGCTGCTCTTAGTCCTCATCGTCGCCGTCACTAACTACAACCAAGAGTGGAAACGGTATCAGCGAGCGTATCTAATCAAGGTGCTCACGGACAAAGCCCAAGCGGAGAAGGGCTCGCTCTCGCTCTTCGATCGGATTGCGATCGCCCTCAACGCCGAGACGAACCTTCAGATTAAAAAGATCGTCACGGAGGTGGGCCGCAGCGCCGACCTCTGCATGACGTGTCATGCCAACGTCGGCGTTGCCGGGTTCGATCGCGAGCCCTTAAAAGATCTGCGGGAGGCCCACAAAGATATAAGAATTATTGAGCAGTTGCCGTTCGACCAAGTGGGATGCACGGCGTGTCATGGGGGGAACTCCCTCGCCCTGACCTCGGAGCTGGCTCATCATGAGATGCGCACGCGGTTTGCTCAGATCTTCGAGGAATCTCTGGAGAAACTGCGCTCAGAGCGCTGGGCCGAGCGCCAGCGGGGGATCGAGCGCATCCGATGGATGACCGCCAACGACTTTGGGTTTGTCTTCAACGCTCCCAAGGAGAAGCGCGAGGAGGCGATCGCGCGCATCCTCGCGTGGTGGCAGCTCCACAAGGACACATTCTTAGTCGAGGGCTTCGGGGAGCGCAGCTCGCCGTTCCGCACGGAAAACCCCCAAGCCAAAGTGATTGACCAACGCACCGACGTCTCGATCGCCGGAGAGCCGCTGCAGTTTGTCGGCTCGGCAACGTGTGTAGCGTGTCACGGCCACCCAGAGATCAGCGATGTCTATATCCCCGAATCGAGCAAACGACACGTCGAGATCTGGTTCCGTCCAGAGTTCATGACGAGCACAAATATCGAAGAGTTCAAGGACCATCCGTTCATAGACGAAGAGACGCTGAAGACGATGGACGTGACGTGTGAAGCTTGTCACGGCCCAGGGAGCGAGTATACAAAATTGATGCAGAAGGGGATGGCGCTCGAGGCTGCCGGCCAGAGCGTCGAGGCAGCGGCGCTCATCGGCAAGGCTAAGGAGATCGCGCGGGCCAACGCCAGACAGAACATCAGCGAGCACGACCCGGCGACGGGATACTCGCGCGTCTGGGCGATCTTCGAACGCTTGATCGAAAAGTCACTGGCTGCCAAAGGGCAGAACCGCCCCACGGAGTAGCCCTCATCCCAGCCCCCTCTGGGCCTAATGCCCCATCTCCCTTGAGGGGAGGTCGGGGGCCCGAGGGTTGACTTTGACATTGATCTCTTTTAGAATGAACTCAGAGTATTTTACTCGGATTTTGGGGTGTCCCCTATGAAAGTGACGCGCAAGAGCGATTACGGGCTGCGGGCATTGTGTACCCTCGCGCGGCAACAGAATGGGGGGCCTGTCTCCATTGGGCAGCTCTCCGCAGAGCACAAGATTCCAGAGCCGTTTCTGGAGAAGATCATGCAGGAGCTGCGCGAGCATGGCTTGGTCGAGGCGACCCACGGGCGCGGCGGCGGGTATCTCCTGAAGAAGCGCCCATCTCACATTTCGCTGCGCGAGATCGTGCACGCCCTCGACGGCCCCATCGCCTTGGTGACGTGCTTGGACCCGAACTTACAGTGCTCCATCGAGGCCAACTGCCCGACAAGCTCCGTGTGGGAGATCATCAATCAGAAATTAGAAGAATATCTGGCATCGCTCACGTTGGGTGACGTCATCGCTATGCAGCAGGCGCAAGCCGAGAGGGTCCCGTCATGACTGTGCATGAGCGCGCCCGCGAAGCCCTCCGCAAGATTGAGATCCCCAACGCCCACAGATTATTGGGGGATCTCGTCGAAGATCTCTCGATTGACGGAAGATCTGCACGCGTGCGGCTCAAGCTGCTCCCGGCCTATGCGTCCAAATCCCAGCTCAAGGTGTGGGCCGAGCAAGCCCTCAAGACACTCCCCGAGATCGAGACAGTTCAGGTCGAGTTTGTCCAGACACCGCGACCGCAGCCCAGAGTCCCCCATCCCACGCAGAAGTTACACTTTCCTCAAATCGCTGATATTCTCGCGGTCTTCAGCGGCAAGGGCGGGGTGGGCAAGAGCACCATCAGTGTGAACATAGCTGTCGCGCTGGCGCAGCAGGGCGCGCGCGTCGGGCTCTTCGACGCTGACGTACACGGGCCGAACATCCCCAATCTCATGGGGGTGCGAGAGCCGCCCACCGTCAAAGATGGCAAGCTCGTCCCGATCTTCAAGTACGGCGTCTATATGATGTCCATCGGGCTCTTAGTGGGCGGCGGCGATCCGCTCATCTGGCGCGGCCCGATGATCTCAAAAGCGATCAATGAGTTACTAGAGAGCACAGCCTGGCCCGAGCTGGATTATCTCATTGTAGATATGCCCCCCGGCACCGGCGACGCTCAGCTGGGGTTGGCTCAAGACGTGGAGCTCTCTGGAGCGATCGCCGTGACGACCCCTCAAGAAGTGGCGCTCTCCGATGTGCGCCGGGGCATCGGCGCGTTTGCTAAGCTCAATGTGCCGATCATCGGGCTCATCGAGAACATGGCGTACTATCTCTGTCCGCGGTGCGGGCACACAGAGTATATTTTTGGTCATGGGGGCGGCGTCACAGAAGCCCAAAAACAGAATATCCCGGTGTTGGGGCAGATCCCCCTCGATCCGAAGCTGCGCGAGGGGGGCGATGCCGGCGTGCCCATCGTGATCGCTGAGCCGGCCTCGCCTGCAGCACAAGAGTTTGTAAAGATCGCAGCAGCGCTCCACAGAGATTTCCAACGCAACAGAAAGGGTGATCCAAGATGACCGCTGATGAGATCCGCGAAATAATCCGCGAGAACGTCTTCGACCCTGAGCTGGGGTATAACGTCGTAGATTTGGGATTGCTCTACGACGTTGACATTCGCGGCGAGAAGGACGTGCGCCTGGAGATGACGCTGACGACCGTGGGCTGCCCGCTCTACGAGCAGATCCAAGCCGACTGCGAACGCGCCATCAAAGAGCACTACGGTGAGGACGTGCACGTCGAGGTTGACTTTGTCTTCGACCCGCCGTGGAACCCAGAGATGATGTCGGAAGAGATCCGCGCCGAGATGGGATTCATCTAGATGCCCCTCTGTGTCTACTGTAGCAAACGGGCGGGCAAGCGATCCTGCCCGGCGCTGGGAGGCTGGATCTGCCCCATCTGTTGTGGGCAGCACCGCGGGATTGCCATCAATTGCCCGATCAGCTGCAAATACCTGAAAACACACGAGACGTATCATCGGGCGCGACTCGCGGAAGAGTTTCATGCGCTGTGGGTTGAGAAGACCGAGCCCCTCTATAAGACCGGGAAAGAACGTCTTATCGAGTTTATCTCTCTGGTCGAGATGCTCATCTATCAGTACTATCGCGAGCGCGTGCTGGGCACAGACCGCGATATTCTCGAAGCTCTAGAGTCACTGAAGCGGCGATTCAGCCCAGTGATGATCGTCGAAGCGGGGGGAACAGCGCTCACTATTCATCTCTGGAATGGGGTGCAAGAGTTTGTGAAGAGAGAATCGCTGTCTCCCGAGCAAGTGCATGAAGGGCTGGAGAAGATCATAGAGATTTTCAGCGCGTACGCCGACCCCACACAGCCACGGAAGTATCTACACGGGATGCTAGGGCACGTCGAGAGATTCTTTCAGCTCCCCGATGAGCTGAAAGCAAGCCCCTCGCTCATCGCGACCCCGCGGATCGTCACGCCGGGGGTTACCTCCACGGAATGACCCACTCCCATTGAGGCCCACGGAAGTACTGCCCGATAATAATGAGCACAACGGCTGCGCTAATCGCGAGAGTGAAGAGCGCCGTCGTGATGGGACGGTCTCGCAGGCGCCGCCCCACGGCCTTGCTCTTGTCCTTGCGCCAGAATTCTAGATACGGCTCGATATACGGCAGAGCGATCAAGAAGAGCACAAAGAGCGTGGGGATGATCACCCCGCCGATGGCGACGCTGGTGAACGGCCCAATGTTGGGGGAGATCGCCAACAGTTCTTGAATGCCCACGAAGTACCACGGAGCTTTTTCGGGGTTGGGCGTGAACGACGGGGTTGCGGGCTCTTCTAAGGGGGCATCACGAAAGACCGAATAGATACCGAGCCCGGCCGTCAGCAAGAAGAGCAGCGTAAACGCGACATAGAGAAAGTACGGATAGGTGATGATCTCTTCTTCTTCGGCGGGCAGGCGCTTGGCGAACGCTTCTAAGATCTTTTGGACTTTCTCGTCGGTCAGCTCCAACTGCGTTGGGATTTCGCCCAATTTATGATCTTTGGAGAGATAGCTGAAGACGGCGTAGAGCACCTCAAAATCGTTTGGATCGCCGCCGCCCTCGACGAGCGATTCCGCCCGATGGCTCAAGTCTTTCAATCTCTTGACGGTGATCTTCTGGGCTGAGGGGAGTTCTTTCAGGGGAATCTTCTCTGCGGCATACGCCAAGACGTCGCGAATCAAGCCGGGCTCGATCTGGATCGCCTCAGCGACTTCGTAGCCGGGGACCTCGACTTCGATGTCTTGCGAGATCGCGATCTGACACGAGAGCCGCCAGCCCTGAGCTAACTGCTCCTCACCCAAGACGTCTATCTCGTTCTGGTTGGGGGCGCCTGCGCCCTTGAGGACCCTGACAGCACAAGTCGAGCACTGCCCCTGCCCTCCGCACGTTGCGGGAAGCTGATCATCGTAGCGGCTCTCTTGGAGAAATTTTAAGAGATTCGTGCCGGGACGAACCTCGAACTCCTTCTGGCCGAGAATGACGACCTTGGGCATACTAGTTCACTTTCAATCCCGCTTCGGTAGCAGCTTGCTTCAGTCTTGCGAGGACGGGCGCGCCGCCAGGGTAGCACCCGTCAAGCTGGGCTTTTCCGGCGGCGAGTGCTTCGGCGAATTCTTCGCACGTGGGATAGCCGCACGCCAAACAGTCGAATCCGGGCAGCACGGCGCGCAGCTTCGCCGCTGCCGGTGAGAGTGCCGGGGCCTTCGGCGCTTCGCCCTCGACCTTGCCCTCGACCTTGGGCCAGGACATAACCAATGGCTTGAAGAGCTCGATCTTCAGATCGTTCTTCAGCGAGATCTGGCACGACAAGACCCAGCCCTCCTTGCGCAATTTGTCACTCAGAGGGCCGAGCATCGCTGGAGTGATCTGCTCAGGAGCAAGCCCTTCTAATACTTTGACGCGGCAGGTCGCGCACGTGCCCTTGCCGCCGCACTGGGCGAAGAGATCATACCCGGCCTTCTTGAGAGCTTGCATTAAGTTCTGCTCGAGGGGCAAGACCAGCTCGTTGCCGTCGTTGACAATCTTCACTTTGGCCTCGCCCTCGACGGTGAGCAGGTTCTTGATGAGTCCCAGCACAAGAGCGACTGAGATGGCCATGAGGGCCATCGTCGCTACGGGTACGAGATAGACCATCTCACCCTCCGAAGTCGCGAATATTGATCATTCCAGAGAAACCAACGAAACTCATGGCCATCAGCCCCGCGATGATCAGCGCGAGCCCTGGGCCTTTGAGCCCCTCGGGAATAGGGGCAAAGCGCAGGCGCTCTCGAATAGCCGCCATGAGAATAATAGCCAAGGCCCACCCGACGCCGCCGCCAAACCCATAGGCGACGCTCTCCATGAAGCCCAAATTCCACGTGGCCAGGGCAAAGAGCACCCCGCCCAAGATCGCGCAGTTGACAGTAATCAAGGGCAGGAAGATCCCCAGCGAGTTATAGAGCGCCGGGAGAAAACGCTTCATGAACATCTCCACGACCTGCACCAAGAACGCAATCGTCACAATGTAGACGATCAGCGACAGATACCCCACGCCCAAGGGATCGAGCACAAAATGCTTGATTAGCCAATTGACAGGCAAGGTCATAGTGAGCACGAAGATCACCGCCATGCCCATCCCCGACGCCGACGCGTACTCGCCCGATACCCCAATAAAGGGGCAGATCCCCAAGAACGTCGTAAGCAGAATATTGTTCGTTAAGATTGCGCCGAGCACTATGAGGAAGATGTCCATACCCTACGCGCCTCCTCCGATCTGGCCACCGGGAGAGAAGTGTCGGACGATCCCGACGTAGAGCCCAACCAACAAGAACGCCCCAGCAGGGATGATCATGATCACCCAGGGGGTCCAA